>JANYCF010000193.1 GCA_025360455.1 Opitutaceae bacterium
GAGGCGTTCGGGTCGCCCATGTTGGCCCAGGCGATGAAGCCGCCTTTGAGCACGACCTCGGGCTTCACGCCGAAGAGCGCGGGTTTGAAGACGACGAGATCGGCGAGTTTGCCGACTTCGAGCGAGCCGACGATGTGCGAGATGCCGTGGGCGATGGCGGGATTGATCGTGTATTTCGCGAGATAGCGGAGAGCGCGGAAATTGTCGGCGGCGGGATGCGAGGTGCCGCTGAGTCCGCCGAACTGCATCTTCATCTTGTGCGCGGTCTGCCAGGTGCGGATGATAACCTCGCCGATGCGGCCCATGGCCTGTGAGTCGGACGACATCATTGAGATCGCGCCGAGATCATGGAGGCGATCTTCGGCGGCGATGGTTTCGGGGCGGATGCGGGATTCGGCGAAAGCGACGTCCTCGGGAATCTTCGAGTCGAGATGATGGCAGACCATGAGCATGTCGAGATGCTCGTCGATGGTGTTGACCGTGAAAGGGCGAGTCGGATTGGTGGAGGACGGAAGGACGTTGGGCTCGCCGCAGACGCGGATGATGTCAGGAGCATGGCCACCGCCGGCACCTTCCGAGTGGAAGGTGTGAATCGTGCGGCCCTTGAAAGCGCGAATGGTGTCGTCGACGTAGCCGGACTCGTTCAGCGTGTCGGTGTGGATGGCGACCTGCACGTCGAGTTCATCGGCCACGCCGAGGCAGACATCGATGGCGGCGGGAGTCGTGCCCCAATCTTCGTGAAGCTTCAGGCCCAGTGCGCCGGCCATGATTTGTTCGCGCAACGGCTGGGGCGTGCCGCAATTGCCCTTGCCGTAGAATCCGAGATTCATCGGATACGATTCGGCGGCTTCGAACATGCGGTGGAGATTCCACGCGCCGGGCGTGCAAGTGGTCGCGAAGGTGCCATGAGCCGGGCCGGTGCCGCCGCCGAGCATCGTGGTGATGCCGGAGGAAATCGCTTCGTCGATCTGTTGCGGGCAGATGAAGTGGATGTGGGTATCGATGCCGCCTGCGGTGATGATGTTGCCCTCGCCGGCGAGAACCTCTGTGGCAGCGCCGACGATCATCGGGTTTTTCTTCTTCGTACGCGGATCGACATAGATGGAGCCGAGGCCGCTTTGGATGCCGGGGTTGCCGGCGTGGCCGATGCCGACGATGAGCCCGTGCTTGATCCCGATGTCGGCTTTGATGACGCCGAGGATGGGATCGAGGATGAGCGCATTGGTGATGACGAGATCAAGCGACTCAGCGTCGAGAGCCGTGGGCGACTGGCCCATGCCGTCGCGGATGACTTTGCCGCCGCCAAATTTGATCTCGTTGCCGTAGCCGCCGCCCTCGGCGATGAGGTCGCGCTCGACTTGGACGAAGAGTTCGGTGTCGGCGAGGCGCACGCGGTCGCCCACGGTGGGACCGAACATCTCGGCGTATTGGCGGCGGGTCATTTTCATAAGGGCGGAAAGGCTGAAGGACTGAAGAGCTGAAAAGGAAACCGGAGAAACCGCTAATCTTCGCTAATTGACGCTAATAAAAACAAAGCGAGTCAGGCGGATTGGATTAGCGGGAATTAGCGAAGATTAGCGGTTAAAGAATTAAAGTTTTCCATTTATCTTCGCGTTGAGGCCGTAGACTTCGCGGGTGCCGGCGAGGGCGACGAGCTCGACGGCCTTGGTGTCGCCGGCTTCGAAACGCACGGCGGTACCGGCCGGAATGTTCAGGCGGAAACCGCGGCTGGCGGCGCGATCAAAGCGCAGCGCCTCGTTGGTTTCGAAGAAATGATAATGTGAGCCGACCTGGATGGGGCGGTCGCCGGTGTTGGTGATCTCGAGAGTTTTGACGGCCAGGCCGAGGTTGGCTGCAAGGGGAGCCGCGTCGGGTGCGGTGATGATTTCGCCGGGGATCATGGGATTTTCGATTTTGGATTCTTGATTTTCGATTGGCCGAAGGGCTGCAGAATCGAAGTACATCGCAATAATTTCTCGGGGCGACTGAAAGTTAACCAATCAGTACATGGGACGTTTGTTGGCCAATCCAAAATCGAGAATCCAAAATCATCGGATTGGATTATGGACGGTGACGAGCTTCGTCCCGTCAGGGAAGGTCGCTTCGACTTGTACGTCGTGGATCATCTCGGGCACGCCTTCCATGACGTCGGCAGTTTTGAGCAGAGTCGTGCCGTAGCTCATGAGTTCGGCGACGGATTTGCCATCACGGGCACCTTCCATGATTTCGTAGGTGATGATGGCGATGGACTCGGGGTAATTAAGCTTGAGGCCGCGGGCCTGTCGGCGACGGGCTAGATCCGAGGCCGTGACGATGAGAAGTTTTTCGCGTTCGCGCGGGGTAAGATGCATGGGGGGAGAAAAGACTGAATAACTGAAAAGCTGAAGGGCTGAACTCTTCTTTCGGACGGAATGTGGAGCTTCGGCAATTTACGCTCAATCTCGAAAAGCAGTCCTACAGCGGGTTTGAGTGTTTGGTTTCAGCCTTTCAGTTTTTCAGCTTTTTATTTCCTATACCTGCAGATGCTTTTTCACCACGTCGTCGGTTAACGTGTCGATCATGCCGGAGATTACCACCACACCGCGATCCAAGGCATAATAACGGTCGGCGACCTCACGGCAGAAATCCACGTATTGCTCGACGAGCAAGATCGCGAGGGAACCTTCGGCCTTGAGGACCTTGACGGCATTTTGGATTTCTGCGGGATAATTGTGTCCGTCGGTGCCGAAGCCTTCGGTTTTGAGCTTCTTCAGGGTGTCACCGATGTGATCGATGATCGAAGGCTGGATGCCTTCGGTGGGTTCGTCAAGAATGAGAAGTTTCGGATTGGTGAGCAGGGCACGGCCGATCGCGAGCTGCTGCTGTTGGCCGCCGGAGAGCACGCCGCCTTTGCGACCGAGCATTTCCTTCAGGACAGGGAAGAGGTTAAACACACGCTCAAGCATCGCTTTCGCCTGAGAGCCTTTGCGGCCATGGACCACCAAGCCGACCTTAAGGTTTTCTTCGACGGTGAGGTGGGGAAAAATATCGCGGCCTTGTGGCACATAGCCGATGCCGGCACGGGCACGTTCATCGACCGAAAGCTGGTCGATGCGCCGGCCGTTAAAAGTAATGCTCCCCGAGCGGATGGGCAGCACGCCGGTGATGGAACGCAACGTGGTGGTCTTACCCACACCATTGCGGCCCATGAGGGCGACGACTTCGCTGGCCCCAATGGCGAGATCCAGTCCGCGGAGAATGCGCGAACCGCCGATGAACGTCTCGACTCCGTCGAGACGGAGAAGGGCTGAAGGGCTGGAAGGCTGAAGGGCTGAATCGGACATGGACGGTGGTGATGCGGTCAGCGGTTGCCGTGCTTGCCGCGGCCGAGATAGACGTCGCGGACCATTTGGTTGGATTGGACTTCGTCGAAGCTGCCTTCGCAGAGCACGGAGCCTTGGTGCAGGACGGTGACCGTGCCGTTTTTGGCGATTTGTTTCACGAAGGTCATGTCGTGCTCAACGATGATGAGGCTGTGTTTGCCGGCAAGCGAGAGGAGCAGTTCGCCGGTGCGGTGGGTTTCCTCGTCGGTCATGCCGGCGGCGGGTTCGTCGACCAGCAGCAGTTTGGGATTGGTCGCGAGCAGCATGCCGATCTCCAGCCATTGTTTTTCGCCGTGGGAAAGCTGGCCGGCGGTCCACTCGCGTTTTTTGTCGAGGCGGATGAGCTTGAGCAGTTCATCCATTTTGTCGCGGTCTTCTGAGGAGAGCCGATAGATGAGATTGGCAAAGACGTTGCGCGGGCCTTTGAGCGAGAGCACCAAATTATCCCAGACGGAATGTTCGACGTAAACGCTCGGAGTTTGGAATTTCCGGCCGATGCCGAGACGGTTGATTTCGTATTCTTTGAGCTTGGTCAGATCCGTTTTGGCACCGAACTCGATCTTGCCGGAATCGGGTTTGGCGCGACCGGTAATAAGATCGAAGAAGGTGGATTTGCCCGCGCCGTTGGGACCGATGACCGTGCGGAGTTCGCCTTCCAGCAAATGGAAATTGAGATTCGTGATGGCTTTGAAGCCATCGTAGGTCTTGTTGACGTTCTTAACGGTGAGGAGAGGGCGCGGCATGATCATGACTTGTTGATCGGAGCGGGAGTGGCGTTAGGAACCGCAGGGTCATCAGTTGCGGTCGGTGGTAACGGACGGAGTTTTTTCCAAAGAGTCTGCAAGCGTTCGGGCAGACTGACGATGCCGCCGGGCAGGAGCAGAACCACGACAATGAAGAGCGCGCCGAGGAGAATCAGCCAAAAATCAGGGAAGGCTTTGGTGGCATAGCTTTTCAGGGCGTTGATGCTGATGGCTCCGATGATGGGGCCCACCAAGGTGCCCCGGCCACCGACGGCGACCCACACCACGGCTTCGAGGGATTTATCCGGTGTCATCACGCTCGGATTGATTCCGCCCACTTGCGGCACGTAGAGCGCACCGGCGATGCTGGCGATCATGGCGCTGAGGACGAAGACGAAGAGTTTATAGTGGGCGGAAGAGTAACCGCTGAAGAGCACGCGGTTTTCGCCGTCGCGCACCGCGCGTTGGATCAGGCCGAATTTGGTGCCACTCAGAATCCGGCAACCGACATAGATCAGGAGGAGGGTGACCGCGCTGGCGATGTAGAGACCCCGTTGGGTGGCGGCGGTGCGGAGATCGGAGCCGAGAATTTTCTTGAAATCAGTGAAACCATTATTGCCGCCCATCAGCATATCGTTGCGGAAAAACATGAGCGAGGCGCCGTAGGTCAGCGCCTGCGTCAGAATGGAAAAATACACGCCCTTAATGCGGGAGCGAAAAGCCAGATAGCCAAAGATGAGTGAGATCAGGCCGGGGACCAGAAAGACCATGAGCATCGCGAAGCCGAGTGAACTAAACGGCCGCCAAAAGGAAGGCAGGAACGTATGGCCGAGAAAGATCATGAAATCCGGCAGGCCGTCCGGATTTTTGCCCGCCTGGGCGTACACACCTTGATCGCCGATCATGAGCATGAGGTGCATGCCGAGCATGTAGCCGCCGAGACTGAAGAAGAGCGATTGGCCGAGACTGAGCAGGCCGGTGTAGCCCCAGAGCAGATCCACGGAGATCGCGAGCATCGCGAAGCAAAGATATTTGCCCCAGAGGTTGATCGTGAAATTGCTGACCAAGCCCTGGGCATTGAGCAGCGGGAAAATCACGATCAGAAACAGCGAGAGTGCGGCAACAAGGCTGATCTCGAGCTTGAGGCGGGAAGAGATGGCGGAATGGGTGGAGGAGGAAGTCATGCGCGTGGGCAAAGCGGGTTAGTCATCCAAGCTACGGCTGCGGCTGACGAAGATGCCGGCGGGTCGCCATTGGAGAAACAGGATGATGGCGCCGAGCACGAGAATTTTGCCGAGGACGGGATTCCCGGTAATTTGCTGCAGGGCTTGATCGGTAAACCCGATGCTGACCGCGCTGATAATCGTGCCGGCGAGATTGCCCACGCCACCGACGACTACCGTCATAAACGTATCGACGATATAATTCTGGCCAAGGGTGGGACCGACATTGCCGATCTGGCTGAGAAAGGCTCCAGCGAGGCCGGCCAATCCGCTGCCGAGGCCGAAGGTGAGCATGTTCACCCGCGTGGTGCGGACGCCCATGCACGAAGCCATCATGCGATTTTGCATCACGGCGCGGATGAGGAGTCCGAGGGAGGTTTTGGTGAGCACGAGCCAGACGCCAAAGACTATCACGACGGAGAATCCGATCACGAACACGCGATTCCACCCGAAGATGATGTCGAAGAAAGTCCAGTTGCCGCTGAGATAAATCGGGCTGCCGACCTGGACATTGCTGGAGCCAAAAACGAGTTTGAAGACCTGTTGCAGCACGAGCGATACGCCCCAAGTGGCGAGGAGGCTTTCGAGTGGGCGGCGGTAGAGAAATTGGATGATCGAGCGCTCCAACAAAATTCCGGCGAAGGCGGCAGTGAGAAAACTCAGAGGCAGAGCGAAGAGGAAATAGCTCTCGTAAACCCACCCGGTGGAGTGAAAGCCGGGAATAGAAATGGAAAAACCAAACGGGGAAAGAGCGAGACCGGTGCCGAATATATTTTGGACGACGTAAGTGGTGTAGGCCCCGACGGCGATCATCTCGCCGTGGGCCATGTTGATCACGC
>JANYCF010000199.1 GCA_025360455.1 Opitutaceae bacterium
GCATAAAGCCGCTCCTACAGTTTCAATCTGTCATCCAAGACCCAACGAGCACTCACCCGTTCCGCTGCCGCACCGCTTCGAACAACGTGATGATCGTCGCCATCGCGACATTGAGCGAGTCGGCCTGACCGGCCGCTGACATCCTGCATGGTGTCAGGTCGATTACTCATTCCCCGCCACTTTTCCGGGCCGGGCCTCTTCAACCGATTGTACCACTTGATTTAAATTCAATCCATCGAGCCACTCGTGCCGATCTTGGCTATAATCGCCTTTGCCGGATTCGAACTGTTGCAGAAAACGTGCGGTGTCTACCGGGCCAAGTTCGCGCAACAAGGCTTGCAGCCCTCGCGTGCGAATTTGTTCCTGTACGACATGTTCCATGGATCTCAACTTAGCACCTCATTCAGCCACGGCAAGGGATTGTTTGCCTGAACCCGCGCCAGATTTGACCGGCGAATAGCACGCAGCAAACGATCATCGGTCGTTAGAAACGCATCGACTCCCGCACCTTCGGCACAGGCCAGATGCAGCGCATCAACCGGCTTGAGTCCTTGTCCGACCCACTCTTGCGCTCGCACTTGAGCAAGAGCGTTCACCGGAAGCTTGATGGCAGCCAAACCTGCCAGCGCGTGTACTCGCTGGCGGCGCTCCAAGTCATTTAACCGGCTAATCTCGAAATCTACCATTTCACTCCCCGTCAATTCCCAAACCCCAGATTCAACGCGTCGCAGTATCGTCAACACTGCCTCAGCTTCCAATCGCACGCGTTCTTGTCGCTGGTCATCGAACGGCCGGTTCAAACAACAGACATCGAGATAAATTCGCACATCCTGCAATCAAGTGAATCTGCCCGAGAAGGCGAGCTCAGCTTCGAACGATGCGCGCTGGATTGGGCACGGCCCGAAGGTATGGCCACATCAGCCTTCGCCAAAGGCTACGGCCTGACGAGAGGGCCAGCCCTACCTTAAAAAACGCGGACTATCCTTCACCCGTTCCTCTGCCGCACCGCTTCGAACAACGTGATGATCGTCGCCATCGCGACGTTGAGCGAATCGGCCTGGCCGGCCATCGGGATGCGGACGAGGAGATTGCTTTCCTTCAGCCAGAAATCACTCAGCCCGTATTGCTCGCTGCCCATCACAATGGCGAGCGGACCCGTGAGATCGACCTTGGTATAGATGTTCGGCGTGTCCGGAGTAGTCGCGACAATCCGAATCCCTTTCTCGACCAACCACGCATGTACCGTCGCGCTGTCCGCCACCACAATCGGTACCGAAAACAACACTCCCGTCGAAGACCGGACCACATTGGGATTAAAAACGTCGGTCACCGCATCGCAGACGATCACCCCATCGACCCCCGCCGCATCGGCACTGCGCAAAATCGTGCCGAGGTTGCCGGGTTTCTCGATGGATTCGACCACCAGCAAGAAAGGGGAGGGGCTCAGTTTGAAATCGGCCAACGCGTGTTTCCACTGCGGCGCCACCGCCAGCAACCCATCCGGCCGATCGCGATAAGCGCATTTGGCAAAAGCATCCTTCGACAACTCAAACAATTGCGCACCGGCCTGCCGGGCCTGCTCGATCAAGGCGGGTTCGTTCTCCCCGAGAAACCAGTCCGGGCAAAAGTAGAGCTCGTTGAGCTTGATGTTCTTCTCAAGCGCCCGGCGGACCTCACGGTAGCCTTCGACGAGGAAAAGCCCCGCCTCATCTCGATCGCGACGATCCCGCAGCTTCACGAGCTGTTTAACCCGGGGATTCTGTAAACTGGTGATTTTTTCAGGAGGAGTGCCCACGCACACACGGAATACAGGTAAAACCTCCGCAGCAATTTCCTTTTACCCATCCCTTCTGTGTGTTCTGTGTGTTCCGTGGGCAAAAAGAAATTCAACGACGAACCCTTCCCTTATCGCACCGAGATCGAGCTGGAGATATCCACGCTGACCAATCTCGGCGTAGGCCTTGGCCGCGTCCCACTACCCGAGTCCGCCGCTGGCTCTCAACTCTCAGCGCTCAACTCTCAGCTTACCCAGCCTGTCTCGGGCTGGGTGGTCATGGTTCCCTTCACACTCCCAGGCGAAAAAGTCCGCGCCCGCGTCTACCGCAACCACAAGAATTTCTCCGAAGCCGATCTTGTTGCCGTCCTCACGCCTTCGCCGAACCGGGTTGCGCCAACCTGTCCACTTTTCGGCACGTGCGGTGGCTGCCAATATCAGCACCTGACCTACGCCGAGCAGCTCAAGTGGAAGCGCCAGCAGGTGGAAGAAGTCCTCAAATTCATGGCCGGAGTGGAGTTTCTCGTGTCGCCAGTCATCCCTTCGCCGCGCGAATTCGGCTACCGCTCGAAGATCACGCCACACTTCAAAGTTCAGGAAGGTAGGGCGCGACCGCTGGGCGCGCCGAAAAACGATAGATCGCAACAATCCGTCGCGCCCAGCGG
>JANYCF010000229.1 GCA_025360455.1 Opitutaceae bacterium
CGCGCCAAATTTTTTTCTGGGTGACCTGGGAGCAAACCCTGCGGGCGATCCGGCCGTGGCTGGTGAGATCCGACCGGCTCTTGCTTCTGCTGCCGCAGTAAGTTTGATTATATTCCATGAGCAACACTGATTGAAGTAATATTAGCAGCCGTTAATTTCAACGACTCACTGGCAGCAATGAGAAAGCTTACTTTTTCGGACGCAGCAATTGTAGCTGGGCGATTTCTTTGTCGGCTTTTTCTAGCCTCGCTTCCAGCGCGGTGAGATTGGTCCGGGCTTTGTCCAACTGCGTCTGGAGTCGGGCCGTGTCGGTCTGGGCATCGTTTAATTGGGTCTGCATAACCGCCGTTTGGGCTTTGGCGATTTCCACTTCCCCTTGATGCCGGATGGAGGTTACTTTTGCCTCCTCCATCTGGGATTGGAACGTGTTGGCCAAGCTTTGGGTTTTGCCGAGCTGGCTTTTAACTTCGGCCAGCTCGGTTTTGTCCAGATCCCACTTGGTCTGGAGTTGAGCGGCTGCGCCTTTTTCAGTGAGTGCTTGGGTCTTAAGTCTGGCGATCTCGACCTTGGCCTCGTCGAACTGCGCCTGCAGCAGGATTTGATTGGTGGTATTTTGTTCGGCCCGATTTCTGTTTTGAAAGATCGTTTGATTTCTTGTTCCAACCATGACCCCAAGAACCAGGGTGCTGATTAATAGGACACCGGTAAATACTCCGAAAATGGTGACGAAGGGAGATGTCCTGGGTTGAATAACGGCGGCAGAATCGGATTCGTTCGAGCTGGTATCCTGCTCGGTGGTGTTGGGCCGAGCGGACTCAGGGGGTTTGATTTTAACCGGACTGGCTGGCGGGGCCGTGATCGTGACCGCTGGGGGGGCGGGAGTTTCGGATTTTGTGGGACTGGGGGAAGGGGCATCAGGCATAGTGGGGTCAGAGTATCTCAAGGGTAATGCGAGCGATATAAGGTCTAACCCTGCCCAGGTGGGTAGCTGATAGCGGTTGCGGGTGTAGCCCCATAAGCGCTCATTTAGGATTACTTGGTCGCGCAAATACAGGGAGCACGGCTCTTGTTGCGGTCCGGAGTAGCGGCAGGCGTCCCTGCCTGCCGAGAGGGTCGCACTCACATCCGAGCCCACAGGCCCGGCGGCCTGTGGCTACTCTGGCCAGATCAACGCTCCTCTAAAAACGAACAAGCATGCGCTCAGTTAGCACCCGCCGGGCTACGGTCCGACAAGCGTCTGCGCTACTCCAGCAATCCGTTTACTTGAAGATCAGAAGCGATTTTTGAGGGTAGAGCTCAGGCTGCGCACCACGCTAAAGACGAGAGGGCTCCAACGGAGCAGGGAACCAAAGATTTTCAACCGAGGGAAAATTGTGCGCTTAACGAGAAAGCCCAGGGGCACGGCTGCATACTGGGCGAACGGCGAAAGGCGGCGCCAGAACGCGAGCGCTCGATCCAGCCAGGCGAGGGGGCGTGCGACGTGGCTGGCCGCTTCAACGCATTGCGCGCGGTGCCGGGTGATGCGACGACGCAGCGCGGCCTTGTGGGCCTCGAGCCGAATTAATTCTTGGGCTGGATACATGCGCGGTCTTCCCCGATTTCGTGCAACGAGGCTGCGAAGGGGCGCGGCTGGCGGGCCAGATGACGGCGGAAGGCGAAGATGATGGCGAGCAAAGCGCCGGCATAAATTATCGTCAACCCGCCCAAAGCAGCGAGGCGGGCAGTTTCCCAGAAAAGATAAACCAAGGTGAGACTGGCAAAGACAATCGCCATCATACCGGTGAAAACGGCCGCACTGATCCAGATGAAAGCCTGGATCAGGCGGAATTTTTCTTCCTGCAGTTCAATGGAAAAAAGTTCGAGCCGGTCTTGCACGCTGGCAAGCAGGGTGTCTCCGAGTACGCGGAAGGAACCCATGAAACCGGTCGATGCGGGAGAAGCCTTTTCCATGGGCGTAACGGTTACTTGCTGCGGCGACCCAGCAGAATGCCGGCGAGGAGGCCGACACCGGCCGCGATGGCCAGGGATTGGTAGGGATTGGCGCGAATGGCGGCGTCGGTGCATTTTGCCCCGGCGACGACTCGCGTCTTGGCTCCTTCATATACATCGGCGAAGCGTTCTTGCGCGGCGTCGAAGCGCGTACGCAGGGCACTGACCGCATCAGTGGTGTGTTCGGTGATGGATTCGCTCATCATCTTTTCGGCATCGGCGACGAGGGCATGCAGATCGTTGAGCAATTCTTTGGGTGTTTGGGCAGTATCTTTATTGTTTTTCATAGGAATGGTAGAATGGGGTTGGTGGATTTCGAAGGGACGGAAAGGTTAGCCTCTTTGGGCGCGCCAGAGGGAGGCGAAGAAGAGCATCAGCACGAGGATAAAACAGATTTTTTCGATCGGGGACGCAGCACTGTTAATGACCCCGATCCCGACGATACCGGTGAGAGGGATGATAACCGGGAAAGTGATCACATGGCTGAGCATGGGGAAGGGCGGTTAAATAGACTTGGAACCACGCATCAGCCCACCAGCCCCGAGAGCTGCGGCGGCCACGCCGCCGATCAGGAACCAGATGGTTTTATCCGTGGGATTGCCGGTG
>JANYCF010000160.1 GCA_025360455.1 Opitutaceae bacterium
CCGACCGGCAGATCTCGAGACCGATGCGTTCTGTGCCCGCCGCCACATCATAAAACGTTTTTTCACCCAGACCTTTCCCCTCATAGTAATCCGCGAAATAGTAGCGCATCATACAATCCTGGTCACCCGACTCTTCCCCACGCTCAACTCCGATACGCGCCCCATTCCGTCCAAAAGTTAGCGCCAGGGTATCATAAATTCTTTCCTCCGCCATCGCTTCAGGTGAAGCGTAATTCGATTTACGGTCAGCCGCGCTCAGATCGATGGCATATTGCTTTCTGGCATCCTTCACGTAGCTAGAAATGTAAGCGTTGTGAAAGGCTTGGATGATAATCTCGGTGTTAGAGTCTGCCGCCAAGTCCTGACCAGCTTCGTCCAATACGCGGATGGGTTTCTTCGTTTTAAAATCCAAGGTGTAATAGGATTTCCCGAGACGATTTTGCGGGTGGTCCCGGAAAATAAAGAACATATCCGTCTTGTAGTCACCGGTGCCGTGATGCTCCACTCCGACCGAATGCAGCAGTTCATGCGTGATCGCCCGGTCGAAGGCAAAGACCGCGTCTGTAACGGGGAGATTGAACGGTTTGTTGAACGTACTTGCGGTGTCGTCGCGCGCGAGGATCCCGACTCCTTTGGTAATACCCGGCCGGCCGGCCACGCCCTTTTCCAGCATGGTCGTCATCGCGCCGCCATCACCGAGATCAGATTTTGATCCAAAAGTTTTCACCCATACGCCGTGTTGATCCTGGTCGCGGTGGGCACCTTCGCGGTGATTGCCGTTCATCAGCCGCTTCTCCTCTGACATTTCGTCCGGCCGCAGCTTCGCATGCACCTTCAGCTGCGAGACGCTCTCAAACAAATCGAGCCCGGGGTCCGCATCCGCGCCGATCAGGTTGAGCACGAAGAAATCCTTTCCCTTCGGATCACCCTCGATGTGTTTCCCCTCCTCGACCCAACCACGGTATTCCTCATAGAGCGTGAACCCATCACCGTTGTCTTTCTGCCCGTCGATTTTTTCCTCGTCATCCTTGTCCGCGCCACTCGCGCCTTTGGCATTCTTCCAACCGTCGGCAATATGGGAATCCTTGTCGCGCTTCGGCACGCGCAGCCCGTTTTCGGATTTGCCCTTGAGCTTGCCCGTCACGCGCCGGCCGTCGGTCATGATCGCGGTCACCTGTACGGTGGACCAACCGCCCCAATCGTAGGGCACCACTTTAACGGTGTCGGAAAATCCCTGCTGTACGGCCCTCTCTAGTTTTTGCTTTTCGTTGCTGAGTTTGAAGTATCCGCCGCTGGCATCCAGATCGAGGTCGAAGCGGGTGTCTTTGGCGTCGAGCGGCCAGTTCATGGCCACGCCAGGTTCCTTGGAGGTTTGGATCAGCTCCCAGACAAACTGCCGCACCTTCGTCTTCGGCACGCCTCCCTTGACGGTCTCGAGATGTGCCGTGACTTCCAATGCCGCACCGGGCCCGGCGTCGGGCGTGGTCTCGGGACGCCAATTCGCATAATCGGCCGGCTCTTCAATAACAAGACGGAGCTCATCCATGGATGTCGGTTCGAGATAGACGACGTAATCCCAAATGACAGCCGGCGTCGCGCCGAATCCTCCGCTGACCGGAAATGAGCCGCCTTTCTCTTCGTTTTTCCCGAACAAAACCATTACCTTTGCCGGGTAAGGAAAGGTGTCCGTACTGCCCATGCCTGTGACAGTTGCCTTTTCGCTTTCGCGCCGCAAAAAATCAGGAGCAATGATGGTATCGTGATCGGGATTCTGCTCCTTCTCGGGAGGAGTATGATTTAAATAGTAAGTCCGGACCTGCGTGGCCAGGCGGCCCATTTGCATCGCGACCGACCAACCTCGCTCGCGGTGAAACTTCAGTTCCACCTTCGGATCGCCGCGAAAATCCAAGGCCCCATTGGCTTCGTAGGTCCATTCGTGTTCAGAGTAGCCTTTCCAATTCGGGTCGGGATGGCTGATATCTGGCAGATGCAGAAAGTAGCGATAGCTTCCGGAGTACTCCGATCTGGTCACCTTGCCCGTCCAAACCGCCGGATCGCTCTCGAACTCATCGAGCACAAAATCGACGCTGAAATAGGCATTGAACTGGAAGTCCCAAATGGCCTTCGGGCCGCCGCCCTTGCGGGCCGTATCTGCAATCCAACTGGTGGTCCCGGGAACAGGCCGCGCCGTCGCCACGATGGTTCCGCGCCAGCCATTCACGTCGTTAAAGCGCGGTGGTGAATCGCGGGAGAGATTCGGCAGCGGCGTCACTTCGTCGTCAGATGGAATCTTGGATAACGGCGTGAGTTCCTCCTCGGCCGCCTGGAGTGGACTGGCAATCGCCATCAAAAGCAGCCCCAACACCAGCAACATGAGGGGAAGACCGCGTTTCCAGAACCCGAACCCGACAATAGCCGGAAGGCTGCGACTGGCCGGCTCCGCTGCGTCGTGCGCCATTTTCATTGGGATGAAGTTCAGAAAACCGAAGCGAAGAGGAACGTCGATTGAATTCTCTGCGGGTCCGTTGGTGGAGCGTCTTGACCGCGGCCTTCGAAGCTTGGCGAAGTAGGCCCTCAAGAGGCTTGGTCCAGCGATCTATCCGCGCAAATCGGCGTGATCCGTGGAAAATTTCCCTGCATTTCCCCGCTTCACTCCACTTGACGCGCCGGGGTAGTTAGTGAACATCCTTTTTCCGACCATGCTGATTCTCCGCGGCTCACCCGCCCTCTCCACTTTCCGCCTCGCCAAGCTCCTCCAGGACCTGACCTCCGCCGGCCTGCCCGCCGTCGCCGTCAGCGCTGAGTTCGTCCATATCGTGGAGACCGACATCGGCTTGGCACCGGACCGCCTGTCCATCCTCGAAAAACTCCTGACCTACGGCCCCAGCCGCGACTCCGCCGCCGTCACCGGCCTCGTCCAAATCGTCGCCCCCCGCCCCGGCACGATCTCCCCGTGGTCTTCCAAAGCCACCGACATCGCCCACATCTGCGGCCTCACCGCCGTGAAGCGCATCGAGCGTGTCATCGCGTACACGATCGAACTCGATATTTCCGCAGCGGCTTCAGCCCTTCAGCCTTTCAGCCCTTCAGCCCTTGCGGCGCTCATCGCCCCCCTTGTCCATGATCGGATGACGCAGAAAATTTTCGGCTCGCTGGACGAACTCTCGATCCTCTTCACCCACGCCGCCCCCCGTCCGATGAACAGCGTTCCGGTGCTCGCGCAGGGCCGCGCCGCACTCGTCGCCGCCAACGCCTCCCTCGGCCTCGCGCTGGCCGAAGACGAAATCGATTACCTCGTCAACGCTTTCACGACCCTCGGCCGCGACCCCAACGACATCGAGCTGATGATGTTCGCGCAGGCCAACTCCGAGCACTGCCGCCATAAGATTTTCAACGCCACCTGGGAGATCGACGGTTCCGCCAAGGACAAGTCGCTGTTCCAGATGATCAAGAATACCTACACGCTCCACAGCGAAGGCATTCTCTCCGCCTACAAGGACAACGCCGCCGTCCTCGCCGGCACCCGCGGCGGCCGTTTCTACGTCGACCCGAAGACCAACGAGTACGCCGCGCACGACGAGGACATCCACATCCTCTGCAAGGTCGAGACGCACAACCACCCGACCGCCATCTCCCCCTTCCCCGGCGCCGCCACCGGCTCCGGCGGCGAGATCCGCGACGAAGGTGCCACCGGCCGCGGCTCCAAGCCCAAGGCTGGCCTCTCCGGCTTCACCGTTTCCAACCTCAAACTCCCCGGCGCCGTCCAGCCCTGGGAACAAGAACACGGCAAACCCGGCCGCATCGTCTCCGCCCTCGACATCATGATCGACGGCCCGCTCGGCGCCGCCGCCTTCAACAACGAATTCGGCCGCCCCAACATCAACGGCTACTTCCGCACCTTCGAGCAAGCCGTGCCTGCCCGTCAGGTAGGGTGCGTTATCCCTAACGCGCCGTCCGACATCCCCCTGACCGAACTCCGCGGTTATCATAAACCCATCATGCTCGCCGGCGGCCTCGGCAACATCCAGGAAGGCCACATCCAGAAGGGCGCCATCAATCCCGGCGACCAC
>JANYCF010000266.1 GCA_025360455.1 Opitutaceae bacterium
CTACTCGGAATTCAAGAATTTCTTCCCCGAGAACGCCGTCGAATACTTCGTCAGCTACTACGATTACTACCAGCCGGAAGCGTACGTCCCCTCGAGCGATACCTTCATCGAAAAGGATTCCTCGATCAATGAGGAGATTGAGCGCCTGCGTATCTCGACCACGAGTTCACTCGTCAGCCGGAAGGATGTGATTGTGGTGGCCAGTGTTTCCTGCATCTACGGCTTGGGTTCGCCCGAAGAATTTTCTTCGATGCGCATTCTGCTTCGGCGCGGCGATGGCCTCGGGCGCCAAAAACTGCTCGAACGCTTGGTGGAAAATCTCTACGAACGAAACGACTACGACATGAAGCGAGGTTGCTTCCGCGTGCGCGGCGATGTGGTGGACATCATGCCCGCCTACCTCGAGCACGGCCTGCGGGTGGAATTTTTCGGCGACGACATTGAGGCCCTCACCGAGTTCGATCCGACGAGTGGCGCGGTGGTGCGCAAAATCGAGGAATTCGATCTCTATCCGGCCAGCCAGTATGTGACATCCAAGGGCCGGCTCGACGGGGCGATTGCCCGGATCAAGGCCGAGCTGGAGCAACGGGTGGCACTCTTTGAACGCGAGCAGAAATATCTCGAAGCCCAGCGCATCCGCATGCGCACGAATTACGACGTGGAAATGCTTCAGGAAATGGGCTTCTGCAATGGGATCGAGAATTACTCGCCGCATCTTGCCGGACGCACTCCGGGCGATCGGCCCACTTGCTTGATCGATTTCTTTCCGAAAGATTTTCTGCTCTTCATCGACGAGAGTCATGTGACCATCCCTCAAGTCGGCGGTATGTATAACGGCGACATCGCCCGTAAAAACACCTTGGTTAACTTCGGTTTTCGGCTGCCCTCCGCCCTCGACAATCGTCCGCAAAGTTTCATGGAATTCGAAAAAGTTACCGGACAGACGCTCTATGTGTCGGCCACGCCGGCTCCTTTCGAAATGGCGCGTTCGACGGTCGTGGCGGAACAAGTGATTCGTCCGACGGGCCTGCTCGATCCCGAGATCACAATTCGTCCGATTAAAGGTCAGGTGGAAAACTTGATCGGCGAAATCCGCGCCGCGACCGAAAAAGGCGAGCGTGTCCTCGTCACGACTCTGACCAAGCGGCTCTCCGAAGACATCACGAGTTACCTGCGTGAAGCGAAAATCCGGGTCGAGTATCTGCACTCCGATATCGATGCGCTGGAGCGTGTGGAAATTCTGCGCAATCTTCGTCAGGGCAATTTCGATGTGCTCGTCGGCATTAATCTCCTGCGCGAAGGCCTCGATTTGCCCGAGGTAGCGCTTGTCGCTATTCTCGATGCGGACAAGGAAGGTTTTCTGCGCAGCACGACCAGCTTGCTGCAAACTTCCGGACGCGCCGCCCGCCATGAAAACGGCCGGGTGATTTTCTACGCGGATGTCATCACCGAATCTATCCGCAAGACAATGGAAGAGACGAAGCGCCGCCGCGCCATCCAGCTCGCGTATAATACCGAGCACGGCATCACCCCCACCGGCGTGAAGCGCCCCGCGCAGTCGAGCCTGCGTACCTACGACGGCACTGGTCAGGAGCAAGCCACGGATGTGCTCGCGGAGGAAATTGACGACGTCGCAGCTGTGATCGCCGAGTTAGAAGAGGAGATGCAGCAAGCCGCCGACAAACTAGAATTCGAGCGCGCCGCGTTATTGCGCGACCAAGTCAACACGCTCAAATCCGGCGACCACCGCAAACCCACCAAATCCATCAGCTATCGCCAGCCAGCAAAGAAAAGCCGTCGGAGTTGAAGTGTATTCTATTCTTCCCCGTGGGCTTCGCGGCATTCGGACATTACGCGGAGCCAAATTTCTCGCAGATCAAACAGGCGGGGAATGGCGTATTCGCGATACCGACTGAGCAACTGCAGGTCGCCGGCGTTCTCGTCGCCTAAGCGGGAGAGAGTATCGTTAAGCTCGCGCAGGGCGCGTTTGAAAAAGCAGATTGCGAGTGAGTAGTCACCGAGGTCCAACGCTTGTACGGCTTGCAGGGAATTCTCCCGGCCGCGGAAGAGTGACCCTTGCACGGCTAGGCCGAGGGCGGTGCTGATGCGATCGGGCTGGGCAGCGATGCGTTCCCAATTGGCGAGCAAGCTGACGTAAAGCGCCTTGGAGGAAATATAAACTGGATTGCGATGCAGCGTGTAGGGTTCCCAGTCGGCATCGAAATCGCTGTCAAGATCGTCGTCATCGAGATCATCAGAAACATCGTCGAGCGCTTCCATTTCCCAATTGAGCCGCCGGGCCACTTCATCGATGCGATCAGGGGTGGTGGCGAGTTTGTCGTAGTGCTTGAGATACTCCACGACACTGCTTTCGTGTTCGGAAAGATACTTTTCCCACTCGGTTTCGGTCCAAGCTAGCTCACTGCGATCTTCGCCATCGTTATCGGGCAAACCGTCGGAGTCTTTGTTGGTCATGTATGGGATACGCCCTTGCGTGACTTGAATGGTGCGTTGTGTCCGAGTACTTGCAAATAAAATTCTCGGGTCAATCGGAAGGTTGGGATTGTCAGAGCGAGGTGGGGCGGTCTTGCTGCGCGCATGACCGAAGTTCACCACGAGACCGTTTACTTCAGTGGGAGGGTGCAGGGAGTCGGGTTTCGCTATCAAGCTGCCCAGGCCGCCAAAGAGTATGAAGTCTCGGGCTTTGTCCTTAATCTGCCCGATGGCCGGGTTCATTTGGAAGCAGAAGGTGAGGCCAAGGAGGTCGATGCCTTCGTCACCGCAGTGGGTGATCGCATGACAGGATTTGTTCGTAAAACAGAACGAAGCGCGGCGCGGCGTGTGCCAAAATACAAAGGTTTTATGATCAGATGAATTCGGCCCAACCGCTGGCGATTAGGGCCGAATCGCTGGTCAAATATTATCAGACTGACTGGAAAGGGCGACGCCGTCGCGCACTCGCGGGCGTGAGCTTTGCCGTCAGGCGCGGCTGTGTCTGCGGTTTGGTCGGACCGAATGGCTCGGGCAAGAGCACGACGCTGAAACTTTTGGCCGGTTTGTTGCGACCCGATACAGGCCGGTGCGAAATCGAAGAGCAATCGGTCGCTCAAGCTATCAGCCGTGGTGGGGTGGGCTATTTGCCTGAGTCATTGGGCTTGCCGGATTATTTGACGGGCGAGGAGTTTCTTCGCGAGTTCGCGCAACTCGCCGGCTTGATAGATATTGAAGAAAAAATCGCGAGTGCATTGGCGTTGGTCGGACTCGTCGTGGAGGGGAAGAGGCGCATGGGCGAATACTCCAAAGGGATGCGGCAACGCCTTGGTTTGGCGCAAGCGGTGTTGGGTAATCCGGCCGTGGTGTTGCTCGACGAGCCCGCTTCGGGGCTGGATCCGCGGGCTGCCGCGCAATTGGGCTCGGCGATCCAACTATTGCGGGCGCAGGGTCGGACGGTGTTGCTGAGTTCGCATTTTCTGCCGCAGGCCGAAGAATGGTGCGATCAATTGGTGCTGCTGGATCGCGGTCGCGTGGTGTTCGATGGCACCTGCGCAGAAGTGTCGGTTTCGGGTGGTTTGCAGCAGCTCTATCTGGAAAGGACGTCGCCATGAGGACGGTGTTTTACCAAACTTGCAGGAGCCTGCTTGCAGGTGATTCCACAGCTGAGTGGTCAACGGAGGTTGTGTGTCGCCTGCCGGCAGGCTCCTCCATTTCGAACCCATTATACAAGTATTTGCTGAATGAAATCCGGAGCACCCACTCATGAAAATTGCAGCGGCACGCCGGATGTGGTGGTTGGTTCAGCAGGCGTTGCGTGAGGTCGCGCACCTGCGCTTTGCCTGGGTGGCGGGACTGACGGCGTTGGTGATGATCGCGGGAGTGGTGGTGTTGCGGGAGTTTAATTTTGGCGCGGAAGAGGAACGGTTTTTGCGTGATTATGCCGAGGCTACGCTCGCGTTGTGGGGCACCGTGATCGCCATCATGTTGAATGTTTCCATGGTGCAGGGCGGGGTGGAGCGGGGATCGTTGGTGATGACTTTTATGCGCGGAGTGCGCCGACATGAATGGTTGCTTTCCCGCTGGCTCGCGGTGGGCGTGGCCCTCGCGTGGCTGACCTTGCTGGGCTATGTGACGCTCGGGATTTTGCTTGCGCGATATGGTCATGCTGTGCCGGTGCGCGAACTTTCGGTCGCGGGCGGACGGATGTTTTTGCGACTGGTTTTGGTTTCCAGTTTTGCGCTGACGGCGTGCGCGGCGGCGCGCGGTTTATTGCTCGCGAGCGGTCTGGCCTTGGGTCTGACGTTGGCGGCGCAACTCACTTCTATTCTCGGCTGGGCGGGCCGGCATAGTGAAACGGCGACGCGCTTCGGCTGGCAGCTGGTGGACTGGGTGGTGCCCTCGTTTCAAGTGCTCGATGCGGGAACGAGTGTGGGCAATGCCTTAATCTATGCCACAGGCTACGCGTCGCTGTATGCGCTGTTGGCCTGCGCGATTTTCTCCCGTCGTGAAATTTAAACGCTGCACGATTATTTTGGGCAGTTTGGTGTTGTTGGCCGGTGGTGCAGCGTTGCAATCGATGAAGCAAGACTGGGCACGAGCAGAATTAGCGCAGGTGCAGCCGGCGAAGACCGGTGGCTATCGGACTTTGGCGGCGGACTATAGTTGGCTGCAGACGAATTTGGCTTGGGAGACGCGGGATGCGGCCAAGGTGCGGCGAATGATTGATCTCACCGTGAGCGCTGATCCGCGGACGGCGTATTTTTGGCTGAATGGGGCACGCATGATTGCCTATGATTTTCCGGTGTGGCAGGACGATTTCGCAGGAGCCAATGCGCCTCTGGCGGTGCAAGCGAGCTGGCGCAAGATGGGAGCGGACGAGGCGTTGCTTTTGCTCGAACGCGGGCAGCAGTGGCATGGGAAGTCGGCGGCGCTCCATCTGGAAATGGCCAACATCTGTCTCTACGCACTGGGCGACCGCCATCGAGCGGCCGGTTATTATCGGCTGGCCGCCGAGCAGAGCGATGCGCCTGATTATGCGGCGCGGATTTATGCGCGGTTGCACGAGGAGGAAGTCGCTGGGATCAGTCGGTGAGGCGGAAGCGAATTTCTCCGCAGATCGGAGAAAGTAGCGCAGGCTTCCAGCCAGTTGTGTTCACCTCGGCAGGCAAGATGCTTGGCTACTCATCGGATCAATCTACGATGCCTTTGACAAGGAGGCGACGCTCGACTGGATAAGGGGGTACTGCCGCCTATGTCCGCACATTTCAAAATTTGGTTCGAGGCCTCCCGCCCGAAAACGCTGCCGGCCGCAGTGGTCCCCGTCATGGTGGGCACGGCATTGGCGTCGGCACATCATGGGGAGAATTTCATCCGGGCGGGAATCTGTCTGGCCTTCGCGCTGCTTGTGCAAATCGGGACCAATTTTGCGAACGACTACTACGATTTCGTGCAGGGCGCCGATACGGCAGCGCGAGTCGGGCCGCGTCGCGCGGTGGCAGCGGGACTGGTTTCGCCACAAGTGATGCTGTTGGCGACTTGGCTGGTACTCGGGCTGGCTTTCGCGGTTGGATTATTGCTGGTGCGCGAGTGTGGCTGGGTGCTGTTGCCGATTGGGGTGATCAGCATTGTTTGCGCGATCGCTTACACGGGGGGGCCATTTCCGCTCGGTTACAACGGGCTCGGCGATCTTTTTGTTTTTGTGTTCTTTGGTTTGGTGGCGGTCTGCACAACATTCTATGTGCAGGCCGGCAACGTGATGCCGGATGCGATTTTTAGTGCGGCGGCGATCGGGTTGCTGGCGGCCAATATTTTGGTGGTGAATAATTATCGGGATAAGGAAACCGATGGATTGGCGGGCAAGAAAACCTTGGTCGTCCGTTTCGGCCGGAAATTTGCACTTTGGCAATACGGGCTGTCTCATATGGTGGCGTTGCTCTGTCCACCTGTCCTTTGGTGGTCAATGGAGTATCGCTGGCCGGTGTTGTTGCCCCTGTTGCTGATTCCGCTGGCGGTTTCATTGACACACCGGTTAGCCGCTTCACAGGAACCGTCGGAGCGCATTGTTCTGCTCGGGGCGACGGCCCGATACTTGGCGGCTTACGGGGTTCTTTTAAGTGTAGGCGTGGTGCTGGGGTAGAACCAAGTTGGTAAATGCCTAAAACCTCCGGGAGTCCTCCATCTTTTGAAAACAGGTGAGGTAGGTCAGCGACCTTGGTCGCGCCCAAGCGGGCTGCGGCGCGTGCAAGCCCGCTGTCCTACCGAAAACAAGGGTGATGCGGATAAGATCACAGATAAACGACCGGCACAAAATCCTTCAGAAAAAGTCCTTGCATTCCCGCGCCAAAAACGAATTTTAGGCCCTTCGTTAGGTCAGTTATGGGCTCTTAGCTCAGTTGGTAGAGCGCCTCAATGGCATTGAGGAGGTCAGGAGTTCGAGCCTCCTAGGGTCCACCATTTTAAAAGCCGTCCGCAAGGGCGGCTTTTTTATTTAGTTCGGTCCGTGCGTGATAAGTGGAGGAGGGGAAGGCGGCTCGTCGTAATCCGAAGACTTCACCGGTGTCGTCACGTGCTTGGCCATCTCGGCACAGTAGGCCTCATGTTGCTCACGGCGTAGGACAGATTTGTATTCGGCACCGCCCGCGAAATAGATGAACGTGAAGAGTATTGGCAGCATCGATTTTGGCCAAAAATAGAGCGATGTGCCCGCCAGTGCGATCGCCAGCACCTGCCCAATCCGGGCGGCCCAAAAGGTGGCTTGCAGATAGGTCAAACGGGTAGCCAATATTGCTCGGAGGATACGACCGCCATCCATGGGGAAGACGGGCAGCAGGTTGAAACAGCCCATGAGCGCATTCCAATAGAGGACCAATTGGGTATAACCTTTGAGCGATTCTTCGATGTGGGGGTGAAAGGGTAATCCTGCGGGGCGCCCAACGACCGCCCACAAAATCAGCACGATGGCAAAATTCACCAAGGGGCCGTTAATGGTGATGATGAATTCTGCGCTCGGTTGGCGGGGAATCCGGTCAAACTCCGCCATACCACCGATGGGCATGAGCAAAATTCGCGGCACCCGGACGCCATAGCGCATGGCCGTGAGCGAATGGCCCAGTTCGTGCAACACCACGCATATGAAGAAAACAATCGTCAGCGCGATGCTGATCGCGATACCCGCCCAGCCGCCATCTTGCCAGCCTTCCCAGGCGGTATACGCCAGCAACAACACAAAACTCGCGTGAACCGCGAGTTGGATGCCAAAGATGCGAAACAAGTTCATTGACCAGCTGAGCATGCGGTCTAAGTAGAACCAGCTTACGCGAAAGCGCACTTCATTTTCGTCATGTCTACCGAATCCATTGCCCCCACCATTCTTGTCATCGATGACGACAAGGAAGTGCGCTATTCTCTGAATCGCGTGCTGAGTTCCAAGCACTACCTTGTGCAAGAAGCGGCGAGCGGCGAGGAGGGCGTCGCCGCCGTGAAAAAGCAACTGCCCGATGTCATTTTGCTCGATAACCGGATGACCGGCATGTCGGGCGTGGAAACGTTGCAGCACATCCGGTCGGTTAATCCCAAGCAGCTGGTTATTTTCATGACGGCGTTTGGCACCGCGCAGACCGCCATCGAGGCGATGAAATACGGGGCCTACGACTATGTGATGAAACCGTTTGATCCGCCCAAGTTGCTCGCCCTCGTCGAGAGTGCGCTCCGCACGCAGGCCGACAGCAAATCCGCCGCAGGCTATAAACCGGTCATCAATACCGATGAGCACAAAGAAGGCATCGTGGGCGCGTCGTCCGCCATGCAGCAAGTTTTCAAAGTCATCGGCCAATTTGCCGCCAGCGACGCTTCGGTGATGATCACCGGCGAGAGTGGCACGGGCAAAGAACTCGTCGCCCGCAGTATTCATCGCCACAGCCACCGCTCGGCGAAGCCGTTTGTCGCGGTGAATTGCGCGGCCATTCCCGAGAACTTGATTGAGAGCGAACTCTTCGGTCACGAACGCGGCTCGTTCACCGGCGCGACGGCGCAACGGCTGGGCAAATTTGAAATGTGCGACGGCGGGACGATTTTTCTCGATGAGATCGGCGACATGACGCCCACCACGCAGACCAAGATTCTGCGTGTTCTCCAAGAAGGGGAAATTCAGCGCGTGGGCGGAGTCGAGACGATCAAGGTCAATGTGCGCGTGATCGCCGCCACGAATAAGGACCTGGAGGATTTGGTGCGCGCCAAGAAGTTTCGCGAAGATCTTTATTACCGTCTTAATGTCGTGCGGGTGAAACTGCCGCCGCTGCGCGAACGCGGCGAGGATGTGCCTCAGATCATTGATTTTTTTGTACAAAATCTCGCCAAAGCCAAAAAGGTCAAAGCGCGGAAAGTGTCACCGGAAGCGTTGGAATTATTTTGCCGCTACACGTGGCCGGGCAATGTGCGCGAGCTGGAGAATGTGGTGTATCGCAGCGCCGTGGCCGCGACGGGCGATACGATTTTGCCGAAGGATTTGCCCGAGGAAGTCAGGGAAACCTCAACCGCGATGGCCATGGCTGGCGGTGAACCGCTGGAGCAACTCTATGATCGCCTCGCCAAGGCCCTGCGCGCCCGGCATCCCGGCGAAGAGATGAGCACGCTGCTCGCCGGTATGGCCACCCGCCTCCCGGAGAGTGAAACCAAACCCGCCGCCGCAAAGAAGAAGGCGAAAAAATCAGCACCGGCAGCATAATTGAATGGGGCTATTGCCTTGGGTTTCACCGCTGCATTTCCGCGTTTTTCCCTCGGCTTGATTTAGCCGAGGAGTCGTGTCCTAGTGCTGTCGTCGATGAAACCTATTCTTGCCCTCTCTACCTGCTGGTGTTCGCACCGTCACCAGGATGGTTACGAGATGTTGCGGGAGATGGCTGGGCTCGGTTTCGAATGGGTCGAGCTCAGTCATGGCATTCGCATTACCCTCGTGCCCGGAATTCTTCGCGCGGTGGAGGAGGGGATTATCAAAGTCGCCTCTTGCCATAATTTTTGCCCGTTGCCCAACGGCGTGATGCACGCAGCGCCGAATCTCTACATGCCCTCCTCGCGTGACTTTAAGGAGCGGGACCAATGGCTGCGGCACAGCAAGCGTTCGGTTGATTTCGCGGCTCAACTCGGGGCCAGGAATCTCATCATGCACCTCGGGAGCGTGGAATTTCTCTGGTTTAATCCTGCGCCGAAACTCGAACAATACCTCGAAGTGCACCCGGGCATCGATCCGAACAAGGATGCCGATTACCAAAAGTTGCTCACTCGCGCTTTAACGAAGCTGCGCTCTAAAAAGTCTGTTTTCTGGAATCACATGCGGGCTGGGTTGAGCGAGTTGTTGACTTATTCTGGCCAGAAAAATGTCGCGCTCGGTTTGGAGAACCGGGAGAAGTTCGACGAGTTGCCGCTCGATGCCGATTACGCCGACTTCATCGCCGCCATTCCATCCACCGCTCTGGCCGGTTATTGGCACGACACCGGGCATGCACACATCAAGGAGAGTATGGGTTTACTGCAGCATCGCGCGCATTTGGAGAAGAATGCCCCGCGTGCCCTCGGCTTCCATTTGCACGATGTCAGCGCGGAAGGCCGAGACCATCAGCCGGTCGGTTCAGGCAAAATAGATTTTCACATGATCAGCGAGTTTTGGCGGCCCGAGCATGAGCTCGTGCTCGAGCTCAGTCCACGCGTGACCGTGGAAGGAGTGCGCGAGTCGAAGAAACGCGTCGAGGCGTTGATCGCCCAGCGATTTGTGACGGCCTGAAGGCTGCGGTGGGTCGGTTGCTTTGCGCGATCCAGGTAGCGCAAAATTCCTGAGGGAGGAGACTGTTTACAGGCGATACGAATGTACGGAACAGACCTTGCGCTGAGTCGCCTGTGAACAGGCTCCTACAAATGAGCGGCATGTTTTCAAGAAATAGCATTTGGTAGATGACATGAAGCCGACAGGCGGCGCAAAACGTGCCAACCTGTCGGCGTTATGCAAACTATCACTATCGAAAAACAGGTAAGTCAGAAGCGTGCTCCGGTCGAGGCCGGAGTCACTGTTAAGTTCGGAATGGATGTGC
>JANYCF010000271.1 GCA_025360455.1 Opitutaceae bacterium
GAAACAAAATGCACCGGCGCACCGGTGGCATTGCGGACCAATGAAACGGTGAGCCTGATCCAGACCACACGGCCGTCACGATTTAGGTAGCGTTTTTCCATCTGGTAGAAATGAAGCGCACCTTCCAGCAGTTTTTTGACAGACTCCAGATCGCTCTGCAGATCCTCGGGGTGCGTGATATCCTGAACCGTTTTCCGCATCAACTCTTCCGCCGGGTAACCGACAATGGCGCAGATCGCTTTATTCACCCGCAGCCAGCGCCCATCCAGCCCGACTATCGCCATACCGATGCCGGCCAATTCGAAGGCCTGACGAAAACGCTCCTCACTCTCCTCCATGGCCGCTTTCGCGGCTTTCGCCGCAGTGATGTTCGTCACCGTTCCAAGAAAGCCGGTAATCGCTCCGACCTCATCGTGGAGTGCTAGCGCCGAACCCGCGACCCAAATGATGGTCCCATTCCCGTGCACGAAGCGGTATTCGAGTGACAACTCCCTTTCCCTCCCACTCACCAAGACCGCCCACGCGGCAAAAGCCGCCCGCCGGTCCTGCGGATGAAGCGAGGCACCCCAATTATCCCCGATGGCTTCCGTCGCGCTTCGCCCCGTGATATCGCACCAGCGTTCATTCACATAGAGGCAACGGCCCTTCGCATCAGTCCGACAAATGCCGACCGGAGCCAATCGCGCAAACGATCTGAATCGCTCTTCACTCGCGCGGATTGCCTCCTCCGCATTTTTCGACTCGGTGATGTCACGCGAAATGGAAAGCAGTTGCTCCGGCTGGCCATCTGGGCCGTTGAGCGGTGAGACCATCACATCCCACCACTTCGGCGTGCCATCCATCGTCGGACAAAATCCCTGGAAACGCGCGGACCGCCCCTCCCGCGCTTGCTGAAGCGCATGCTCGGCCGCCACCCGATCCTTGCCCTGCCAGAACGTGCGCCAGTCGGCGTTCCGGATCTCTTCAAAATTAGTCACACACATCAGCCGCCGGCCCGGGATGGCCATATCAAGCAGCCGCGCATCGAGGCTTAAAATTTTCAAGCAGTCGTCGCTGTTCTCCACGATACGCCGGTTAAATTCCTCGCTCTTGCGCACGGCCTTCTCCGCCGCGCGCCGCGCCGTCACATCGCGGAAACTGCACACCACCTGCCGCGCTGGATCGCCGGGCGCACCGATCAGCTCCGCGTTGATTTCGATCCACACCAAGGAATCATCGGGCCGCTGTACCCCCATGACGACTTCCCGCTGCGCTTCACCCGTGCGCAGTGTCACCATCGCCGGATGCTCTGCCCCGGGGAACGCGGTGCCATCGGCCCGCACGCTGCGCCACTTCGGATCGAGCGAAGCTCGCCCCGCAATCTGGTCGCACGTCAAACCGAGGATACGCTCGGCCGCTGCGTTGGCTTCCAAAACTTCCCCACGCGCATCCTGCAGCACGAGTCCCTCGGTCAGCGAGGCGAAGGTTCTTTCCAGCCGCGTGCGCGTATCCTGCAACACCAGCTCGGCCTGCTTGCGCGAAGTGAGATCCTGGGCGATCCCCAAAAAACCCGTGATCGCACCCGCCGCATCGCGCAGCGCGGTCATGCTCAAACGCACCGGCAACCGACTGCCATCCTTGCGCACATAAGTCCATTCCCGCTCATCCGCCTGGTTCAATTTGGCCCGGGCGATAAACACCTCGAAGCCCGGCGCAATTTCGCGACCCAAGGCAGCACTGAGCACGGCCGCCTGCGTCACGACTTCCGCCGCATCATGCATGACCGTCGGGGTGAGCCGACCCACGACCTCCGCACTCTGGTAGCCGAGCATTTTCTCGGCCCCGCGGTTAAAAACTTCGATCACACCGTCGGGCTTTGTCGCAATCACACTGAATACGGTGCCATCAAGCACTGCCTGTTGCAGGCGGTTCGTCACCTCCAACTCGCGCACGAGTCGTTCCGCCTGACAGTGCGCCTCGGCCCGCTGTGTCATTTCATAGTGGATCAGCCAACGGGCCAACCCGAGCCCAACCAACGCCAACCCGATCAGTCCGGCCAACGTCCAAAGCGTGAATCGGGCACTGTTTTGCTCCAACTCGCTCCGCACGGAAAGTAGTTTTTTTTCCTCGGCTTCCATCACCCTCGCCAACTGGCGGATCTGATTGAGCAGCGCTACTCCCTCACCCGCCCTCACACTGGCCTGAGCCGCCGCAATACCTTGGCTTCGCCGGATTTCAATTTGCTGCTGCGCGACGCTCAGTCGCCGCGCCAAGAGCTGTTCCCATTCTCCCAAACGGCGTTGCTGGCTCGGATTATCCGCAGTCAGCTCCTTGAGCTTTTGCAAATCCATCCCGATCCGCTGCTGCGCCTGCTGGTACGGCACCAAAAACGGCTCCTCTCCCATGAGGATGAAACCGCGCACCCCACTTTGGATTTCAAGCGCATCGGCTAGCACCTGTTCGATCTGAGCGATGTCTTCGTGCGTATGCGCAATCCAGCGCGCCTCCATCCGCGACCTCTGAATGCTATGCCAGGTAAGCAATCCGCTCCCGACCAGAACCAAGCCCACCCACCAGAACGCCATCCGCCCCAGCGTCGGCGGCGATTGCCACAACGACTTGGGTCGAGGGGAAGCGGTGGAAGAAACCCTGGTCATGACCTTGCGCGCATGCGCTGCACTCCGACGGACGCGCCCAGCAGCCAAGCCCAAGTGATCGCAGGCAACGCGAACGTCACCGAGGATAAAGACCAAGGAGTTGGCAGATTATGTTTCAACTGGGGGGAACCACTCATGAACGGTACAGCGCCTACAGACTTTACCCTGATTTTCAGGCGGCGGTCGGACCGTCGTGGCACAGACCCGACCCGTGATACCGTCCTTGGATGGTCGGCGCAAGCAGGCCGCCACCCACTCCCATCTCCTAACTGGTTCCTCCAGTAATCAATGGGTCATGGATATTGCACACGTAGCCACAGGCGTCCCTGCCTGTGGGTGAAACACACGCCAACCTCGGCAGGCAGGGACGCCTGCCGCTACGCCGAATCGAGCCAACGGAGATTCGCGGGGAGAGAAACTTCGCAGGGCGATCAACCCCCGACCAACACCCGGCGCAATTCCGTCGGTGAGTTCACCGGCGCCTGACAAGTAAAGTTTTCGCACACGTACGCCGTCGCGCCATCGGCCAGCGATTTCATTTCCGCCAGATAAGGCCGCCGCGCCGCCAACCACCGCTGGCCTTCGCCCCCATCCGCATACAACAACGCCCGCCGCAAGCCGAGCGACTCGTGCGCTACCATCGCCAGCGCGCGAAAATCCTCCGACCCCGAATCACCCGCCAACACCACCGTACGCGGATCAGACAACGCCAGCTCCAGCGCGCCCACCATCTGCGGCAGCGCCTGCGGTGAATGACTCCATGGCGCACGAAACGCTTCGAGCGTTTTCAACGCCCGCTCGCGATAAGGTAGGGCGAAGCGTCCCGCTGAGCCGTCTTTCGTCGCGGCCGACGGCTCACCAGGGACGGTTCGCCCTACCTTCCCTTCAGTGCCCAATGCAACTTCTGACTTCTGCGTCACCTGCTTGTTACTTGTCACTTGGCCCTTGGTCCTTTCTCCCCCACCCACCATCCACTCCAGTCGCATCAGATTCATCGCCGCGACTGAATTCGGCGCCGGCTCGGCCCCGTCGTAATCTTCCTTCAACCGCACAATCACCGTCAGGTCATCTGCCCGGGAATTGAAATAGCCGCCGCGCTCTGAATCCCAAAAGCATTGATTCATCTTCGCCTGCAATTTCTCCGCCCATTGCAGCCAGCGAATTTCAAATCCGGCCTCGTACAAATCGAGCAAGCCTTGGATGAGATACGCGTAGTCCTCGGTAAAGCCCTCAATGGCGCTGCGCCCTTCTCGCCAACTGCGATAGAGCGTGCCGGTCGCCGCATCATGGAGTTCGCCTTGGATAAATTCCGCCGCACGGGTGGCTGCCTTTAGGTAGGGCGCGACCGCTGGGCGCGCCGTTTCCCGAGGACGGCCCGGCGGTCCGTCCCTACCCTCGTCAGCTTTGCTGCCAAGAATCTGATGCCCCTTCGCCAGCGCCGAAATCATCAATCCGTTCCACGCCGTGATGATTTTATCATCGCGGTGCGGACGCGGACGCTTTGCCCGCACCTCCCGCAATTTTTCCAAACACGAAAGTAACTTCTCCTCGGCCACAGCCATCGTCAGCTGGAATTGCTCCGCCGTGCGCGCCAGTGGACGCAATTGCCGCAGCACGTTCTTCCCGCCAAACTCACCCTGCGGATCATGGGCCACATTGCCCGCTGCTTTCACATCAAAATGCGCACAGAAAAATTCCGCCTCAGCTCCCAACTCCGTCTCAAGCTCCGCCTTGGTCCAGACATAGAACGCGCCCTCGGCGTGCTCTGTTTTGTTCTTTGTAGGGCTGCCGCTTGTCGGCATGCCGTTTCCCGGCGCGGCGACAAGCGCCGGCCCTACAACCGCGCTATCCGCATCCTCCGCCGAATAAAACCCTCCTTGCGGACTCGTCAGATCGCGCGCCACATAATCGAAAATATCCCGCGCCACCCAACCGAACACCGGCAAGCCTGTCGCCTGCTGCGCCTCGAGATAATTCATCGCGATCAACGCCTGATCGCAGAGCATTTTTTCGAAGTGAGGCACATGCCATTGCTCATCCACCGAATAGCGGTGAAACCCGCCACCGATGTGATCGTGCATGCCGCCTTCGGCCATCCGTTGCAATGTCGTCGCCGCCATGCCGATCGCCGTCTGCCCGAGCTCCGACGCCACGCCCTGCAACGCAGCCGAACGAAACAGAAAATCAAGGACCGAGGCCCGGGGAAATTTCGGCGCGCCGCCAAACCCACCCCACCGCGCATCGTGCGCCTCGTAGAAATACTGGAAGCCCTTTTCGAAGGCCTCGCCTGCCGCCTCGTGCAACGGGACTGTCGCCCCCGCTGTTTTTATCTCCCGCGCCGGCCCCTCGTCCGCATACCGCTGCAGCGATTGCACCATCTCCTCCGCCCCGCTCTCGATTTTTCCCCGCGTATTCTGCCAATGCACCGAGATCGTGTGCAGCAACGTGATGAATCCCGGACGTTCCGACCGATCCTCCTTCGGGAAATACGTGCCGCCAAAAAACGGTTTACCCTCGGGCGTCAGCCACACACTCATCGGCCAACCGCCGTGCCCGGTCGTTTGCTGGACGTAGGTCATGTACACCCGATCAAGATCCGGCCGCTCCTCGCGATCCAGTTTGATCGCGATGAAATCGCGGTTCAACACGGCCGCGACGCCCGCATCCTCAAACGACTCGTGCGCCATCACGTGGCACCAGTGACAGGTTGAGTAACCGATGCTCAGGAAAATTGGTTTCCCCTCGGTCTTTGCCTTCGCCAACGCCTCCGCACCCCACGGAAACCAATCCACGGGATTCTCCGCATGCTGGAGCAAGTAGGGCGATTTTTCGGCAGCGAGACGGTTGGGCATGAAGTTGAATCACACCCAACCGCTCAATTCAGGCCAGCGCAAACGGGCGCATCTCAGTTTTTAGACAGGGGGTATTGGCAGGTATGATATAAGTGGGGGATGACAACTGATTGTGCCTGTGCGGAGGAGACGCTGGCGTCTGCTCCTGTGCGACTGACAGCGGTACAACGCGAGCTGCCCGATTGGATCGCGCGACTCCAAACGGGGCTGACGGAAAGTATCCGGGCGAGCGGGGAGAACCTGGGCCACTTGG
>JANYCF010000295.1 GCA_025360455.1 Opitutaceae bacterium
TTTGCCGGAGCCGGTGGGGCCGGTGACGAGAATGATGCCGTGGGGAAAATCGAGTACGCGCTTGATTTGTTCCTGCTCTTTCGGATTCAGACCGAGGCGATCCATCGTGTAGGCTTCGCGGCGGAGATTCAGGAGGCGAAGGCTGACGCTCTCGGCGTAGATCGTGGGGATGGTGGAGACGCGGATATCGAGCGTGTTGCCGGCGGCTTTGAAATTGATGCGGCCGTCCTGCGGGAGACGTTTCTCCGAAATGTTCATGCGCGCCATGATCTTCAAGCGGGAGATAATCGCATCCTGGTAGCGGAGGAGATTCTCGGGCACGGGCACGGGGACGAGGAGACCGTCGACGCGGTAGCGGATGCGGAGCTGGCCTTCCTGCGGCTCGAAATGAATATCGGTGGCGTCTTCCTCGATGGCTTGGGAAATGACATCAGTGACGAAGCGGACAACAGCGGCATCTTCATCGCCGTCCACATCGGCGGTGTTGGCACCCACAACCAAATCCGGATCATTCTCTTCGTTGTCGAGACTGCCGGCGCCGACGCCGTAGCTTTCGACAATCAGCTGGCTGACGCGTTCGTGTGGGGCGAGGAGCCAGCGCAAAGGGCGGGAGGTGAAGGTGCCGATCCAATCGGTCATGATCTCATCGGGCGGCCACGCGCAGGCGAGAGTCAGCTCGGTGCCGGTGGAGTCGGGCATGGCGATGGGGACGAGGACGAAATCGCGGACGAGGCGGGCGGGCAGGAGAGTTTGCGCGGAGGCGTCGGCTTTCAGCTCGGTGATGATTTTGAGGCCGGTGGATTCGCTGAGTTCGGCGAGAGCGGCGGGTTCGTCCACGCTCAGGGCTTTGGCGAGAATGGCGAGGCGGCGCGCGCGCGGGGCCTCGGCGAGGGCGCGGGAGGATTCGTCATTGAGACGTTGCTGCAACGGAGCGGGCAGCAGAGCGGTGTCGGCCTGCATGGGAATTATTTCTTAGGCTGAACGCCGAGGACTTGCTTGACGGCATCGCGCTGCTTCGCGGGGAAATGCTCCACTTCCTCGAGGGCGGGAGCGTTGTCCATAGAGGTGTTGGTCAGCACCGTGGGCCGGAGAAAAAAGACGAGTTCGGTGCGGTGATTTGTTCGGGTGCGAGCACCAAAGAGGTCGCCGATAAAGGGGATTGGGCCAAACCGGCTGGTGCTTTTCCCTTCGGCTTTTTTCTGCAGCCCACCGAGGACTAGGATCTCTCCACTTTTAGCGGTGATAAACGATGAAGTAGTCCGTTTCAAAATGACATATTGGGTGTTGGCGTCGACTTTGACCGTGTCACCCACGTCGCTGATTTCCTGCTTAAGATCCAACTGCACCGACCCATCGGTGCCGATCAACGGTTTTACGGTGATAGTTATGCCTATTTCCTGTTGGGTGATGCTGGAGGAATTATACCCGAGATTGGTTCCGGTTGATGCCCCTGGGGAAGTGGTGGAGCCAGAAATAATCGGTCGAGTCTCGCCGACGAATATTTTTGCTTCCTTATTATGGGTCGTGGTGATGGTTGGTACAGACAGGATGGTCGTGTTCCCTTTTCGCGGGGTACTGGAAAGGTTGATAAAACCAATAAGGTCGTTGGTGCCTGCTCTGAAAGTAGCCAAGCCATTGGCAGAAGCTGGGGTGTCCTTGGTTGCTTCTACATTAGCTCCGCCAATTGAACCGCCAGCGACAGAGCCCCGAAATCCGGCGAGGCGTCCGTTCACGACGTTCAATCCGAGACTTTCGATGCCCGAGGTAGAATCGTCGCTCAAGGTTACCTCGGCGATGACAATCTCGATCCGGACTTGCGCGAGGATGATGTCGAGTTGATCAACAAGTTTTTGGATCAAACGGATATCGTCCAAATTCCCGGAGACGACGATGGCGTTGGTGCGTTCTTCGGGGAGGATGGTGATAGCGCCACTGAACTGATTGGACCCATCCGTGGGGAGACCCAAGCTGGCGGCGGAGATGGATTGTTGGGGCGCGGGAGCGCCGGGGGCTAAGGGAGCCGCAGGTTGGCCGGGGCGGTTGATACTTTCCTGGCCGTTGGCTTTGGCCGCAGTGGTTTGACCGGAGACCAATTGGCTCAGGACGCTCGCGACATCTTTTGCGGCGGCGTGTTTGAGGTAGATGACTTCGTTGCGGTTGTTGGTTTCGGATTTTACGTCGAGCTTGGTGATCAGATCGTCGAAGAAGGCGTGCTGGCGTGGGTCGCTCATCAAGATGATCTGGTTGGTGCGATCATCAGCGTTGTAGGTGGTGGCGGTGCCGAGCTGATTTTGCAGCGGGCCGGTGAAGAGGGCGCGCAACTTGTTTACGAGGTCGCTGGCCTTGACGTTGCTGAGCGGATAAAATTTCGGCTGCAGGCCGGCGAGCATCGGCTGGTCGAGTTGGGCGACGAGGGTTTCGATGCGCTGGAGATTGCTGACGGAATCGGTGACGAGGGCGGAATTTGTTTTCTCGAAAATAATGGGTGGGCTGCCGGTGGCAGGATTGAGCAGGCCGGCGATTTGCGGCATGAATTCCCCGATGCGCAGGAAGGTGAGCTGAAAGAGTTTTTGGACGGTGCGGCCGCTCGGGGTGAGCTCCAGCGTGGAGCCATCGATGAATTCGGGGGCTTCTGATTTGGCCAAGTTGAGCGGGGTGGCTTTCAGGAAACGGGTGCCGAGGGGGGTGAGCGCGATGCCATTCATGTTGAGCAAGGTCTCAATGGCTTGGACCGCTTCGCGCTTGGTGACCTTCTCGCGGAGCACGAGGGTGATGCTGGCTTCGGGCAAATTCTGTGGGCGCAAAATAGCTTTGCCGGTCCAGCGTTCCATCAGGGCGAGCGTGGAATCGACGCTATCGCCCGGCATATTGATGGGCCCGATGAGTTCTTCAGACTGGGTGAGTGCTTCTACGACATGCGGTGGGGGGACAGTACGGGGAGCGGATTCATTCAGCCCTTTGAATTGCGGCGTGGGCATCGGAGCCGATTGCTCTTGCGCGGGCAACGGTGCAAAAAAAGCGGTGCCGAGGGCACTGAGGCCAAGGATTCGGGAAAGAGATTTCATACGAGGGGCAGGGAGATTTCGCTGAGAGTAGTCCAGACTATGATAAGTCGGTTGGTTTACAAATAGAGTTATGCGCGAGTTGGCAAGCGGCAGTACGTGCGTCGTTTAGTCTGCGGTTGAAGATGCGACCCGCTCTTTACCCAATTGTTTGCCGAATCTGCTGACGGGTTAGAAGTTTCGGGTGTACACCGAACCGTGAACGTCCTCGAAGGTCAGCGCTTTGGCCGCAATGCCGGTCAGGCGGATACCGAGCTCATAATCGACGGTATCGTTGAGGCGGTAAACTTTGTCGTTCATCAGCACTTTGCTTTCGGTTCCGGACACTCGAATGCCGCCGACGCGATAATGTTCAATGAGTCCGATCATACGCGATGATGCTTTGGGTGGGGCGCTGGGCGTGAGAGTAGGCGCAACGGGGGTGACTTCAGGCGCGGCAACGGCAGGCGGAGGCGTTTGAATCACAAATTGCACAGGTGTCGCCGCAGGCGCGACGGGTGCGGGCGTGGAAGCAGATGAGGGCGCAGGTGCGGCGTTGCTGGTGGGCGCAGCGGCGGCGACAAGCGGTTGGGCGGGTGGGGGCGTGCTGCTGGCCGGTACTTGGCTGGTGGCTGGCGGCAAGGTGACGGTGGTTGCAACGACTGGCGCGGAGACGACAGGTGCGGCGGACTGTACCGGTTGAGCGACGGATGGGGTGTCTGCCGCAGCCGGAGCGGACGCGACTTGAGTGGTTTGCTTCTTCGGAGTGACGGGGGGTTGATCGCTCGAGCGGAGGAAAAACATCGCTCCGCCGCCCAGCAAGACGAGGGCCGCGACGGCGCCTCCGGCGATGAGCAAAAGTTGGGAACGAAATCCGACGGGTTTCTCGCGGCGGGCTACGCGTTGGAGTGGCTCGGCGGAGGTGGCCGGGGAGGAGATTTCGGCGGGAGGCTGGTTGCCCTCGTCGCGTTGCTTCTGGGCTTTCTTGAGGGCGTCGTTGATCAGGCTCATGGGATTAATCAGTTAGAGTGTCGATGTTTCGGGAAGCACGACGGGCGTCCCAGTAAGTGACCTCGTCGGAATCCCGAACGAAGGCGGCAAGCAAGGCTTTATCACAAAGATTATTGATGACCCGCGGAATCCCGTCGCTGCATTTGTAGATGTGGCGCATGGCCCACTTGGTGAACCAAGGACGGCCATTGCCGCCGGCCATCGTGAGGCGGTGTTGGATGTAGTGTTCCATTTCCTCGCGGTCGAAGGGCTCCAATTCATAGTGCACCAAGATGCGTTGACGGAGCTGGCGGAGTTCTTCGGCGGCGAGTTTTTCTTTCAACTCCGGCTGCCCCATGAGCACGATTTGGAGCAGCTTTTGCTTATCGGTTTCCAGATTGGACAACAGGCGCACTTGCTCGAAGACCTCGAAGGAAAGATTCTGCGCCTCGTCGATGATGAGGACAATTTCCCGGCCGGCGGCGATACGTTGGAGGAGAACTTGGTTAATCTGCGCCGTGAGATCGACTTTCTTGTTGGGGACTTGGGTTTCACCCAGTTCGGCCAAAATGGCGCGGAGCATTTGGGTTTCATTTACCCGCGGATTGAGGATCAGAGCGGTGTCGTAATGCTTTGGATCGAGCTCATTCATGAAGCGCCGACAGAGCGTGGTCTTGCCGCAGCCCACCTCGCCGACGAGCACGATAAAACCTTTTCGTTCTGTCACACCGTACTTCAAATGCTGTAACGCTTCCTGGTGAGTTTCGCTCAGGTAGAGAAATTTCGGGTCCGGTGTGATGTGAAATGGCATCTCCGTGAAGCCGTAATAGCTCTGATACATTACCGGAAATTATTGTGGTGACGGCGGTAAGGCACGCAAAATCTCGTCAAAATGAATTCAAAAAACATTGCCTGAGCCCGCCTCTGCGCCATTAAAAGCTTACAACTTGCAATCTGTGAACTGGCCCAAACTTACTTCTGGCATTTTTTTGGCGTTATTCGCCGGGATCGCGCTGTGTGCAGGCGTCTTTTTTCTGCAAATGCACCAGGAGCTGAAGCTGCAGCGCGCGCAAGAAGCCGCCAATCGGCAAAGGCTGGAAGCGGCGCAGACCAGACTTGATGAGCAGCGAAAATACCTGGATCGTCTCCAGCATGATCCGGCCTTGGTCGAAACCATTATCCGCAAAAAGCTCGGCTACGCCCGGGCCGATGAATTTGTTTTCCGCTTCGAAGAAAACCGTAAACCGCGATGAATCAAAACCTGATCGAACAATTTAAATCGGCCGGACAAGGCCACGTTTTTGCTTTTTGGGAGCAGCTGACGGCTGCCGAACGCACCGCACTCCTCGCCCAAGCGGGTGAAGTTGATCTGGCCGAGACGGCGCGGCTTTTCCAATCACTGGTGGCCAGCAAGGCCTCCGCCGGTTCTTCGCTCGATGGCCTTTTGCCGGCGCCTTACGAACAGTTGCCCGAGAAAGGGGGCGACGCGGCCAGCTGGGCTCAGGCGCGGGCGGCGGGCGAAGCGGCGTTGCGCACGGGTCGCGTGGCGGCGTTCACTGTGGCGGGTGGGCAGGGGACACGGCTCGGTTATGATGGACCCAAGGGGACGTTCGTCATCACGCCGATCAAGGGGAAGTCGCTCTTTCAAGTGTTCGCGGAGAAAATCGCGGCGGCGGGCCGGCGCTACGGTAGGCCCATCCATTGGTTCATCATGACCAGTCATGCTAACCATGAGCAGACGGAAACGTTTTTCGTGGAGCAAAACTATTTCGGGCTCGATCGCGCCCGCGTGCATTTCTTCCGTCAAGGCCGGATGCCGGCGGTGGATTTCAACGGGAAGATTCTGCTCGAGACCAAATCTTCCCTCGCGCTCAGCCCGGATGGCCACGGGGGCTCGTTGCGCGCCCTGCACCGCAGTGGGGCGCTCGATATCATGCAACGCGAGGGCGTGGATGTGTTGAGTTATTTCCAGGTGGATAATCCGCTCGTGCGTTGTATCGATCCGGAGTTCATCGGTTTTCATCTGCTGCGTGGCTCGGAGATGTCGAGCAAGATGGTGCCGAAGGTCGGTCCGGAGGAAAAGGTCGGCCACTTCTGTCTGCAGCAAGGTCGCGTGTGTGTCGTCGAATACAGTGATATGCCGGTTGCGATGCAGCAGCTGACGAATGCGGATGGCTCGTTGAAATTTGGCTCGGGCAGCATCGCCATTCACGTCATTGATCGCGAGTTCGCCCGGCGGATGGCGGGTGGTGGGGTAGGGCGCGTTATCCCTAACGCGCCGAAAACTCCCGAACCCGGCGGATTAGGGATAATCCGCCCTACCACTGAAGTGCCGGCATTGCCGTTTCACCGCGCGGATAAGAAAATCCCCACCGTCGATGCGAGCGGGGCTCCGGTTAAACCCGAGAAACCCAATGGTGTTAAGTTTGAGCTTTTTGTCTTCGATGCTCTGCCCTTTGCCAACAACAGCATCGTGATTGAGACGGCGAGGGCAGATGATTTCAGCCCCGTGAAAAACGCCACAGGCGTCGACTCGGCCCAGACTTGCCGCGACGATCAGCTGCGGCAAATCGCCCGCTGGCTGAAAGCGGCCGGCACGACCGTGCCCGTGGATGCGACGGGTTTGCCGGCGCTACGCATCGAAGTTTCGCCCCTGTTTGGTTACGATGCGGCCAGTTTCACCGAAGCGTGGAATCGTCAGGCGATCAAACCGGAGATTAAGGATGGACTCTATTTGGAGTAATCATCTCGTGGTAGGGCGGGAACGCGACAAGTGCGAAAGCCTTGTCGTCTGGGCCCGCCGCGAGTTAGTTTTGACGGACGGCCCAGCGGTCCGTCCCTACCTTTCTCCTTCATGAATATTCCCGATCAAATCAAAGCCGCCGCGCAGGCGGGGCAATTATTACCCTCTACTGCGGAGAATCTCACCGCGTGGTACCAAGGCGGTTTGCCGGCGTGGGCGACCGAGAGCATGGCCGAGCTCGTGCAGCGCGGCGCTTGGTCCGAGTTGAATGATCGTTTCTTTCGCTACCTGGAATTCGGCACGGGCGGCATGCGGGGCCGCACGATTGGCGTGGTGCCAGCCAAGGCGGAGACGGGCCAGTTGAGCGACACCGGTTCGCCCGAACATGCGGGCATCGGTTGCAACATGATGAATGATTTCACGCTCGTGCGCGCCACGATCGGCCTGCACCGCTACGTGGCAAAATATCTCGCGGATAAAAAAAGTACGGCGCGGCCGAAGATTGTCATCGCCCACGATGTGCGGCATTTCTCCCGGCACTTTTGCGAACTCGCCGCCGCCACCTGGATTCGGCTCGGTGGAGAAGCTTCGATTTTTGAGGGCCCCCGTTCGACTCCCCAGCTGAGTTTTTCGGTGCGGCGTTATCAGGCGCACTGCGGCGTGGTGATTACGGCGAGCCATAATCCACCCCACGATAATGGGTTTAAAGCTTACTTTGAAGACGGCGGCCAAGTGACCCCACCCCACGACAAGGCGATTATCAACGAGGTGAATGGCGTGACACTCGCCACGGTGGCACAGCATCTCGCCAAAAATCCGGCGGGCATCGTGACCTTGGGCCGTGTGGCCGATGATGATTACATGGGAGTGGCCGCGCAGGCGGTGATTGATCCCGCGCTGTTGCGCAAAACCGGACTGCGGGTCGTCTACACGAATATCCACGGCGTGGGTGGGGTGACGACGGTGCCGTTGCTGATTCATGCCGGCGTGAAAGTCACAGAAGTGCCCGAGCAAATGGCGTTCGATGCGCGTTTCCCGACGGTGAAGTCGCCGAATCCGGAGAATGCGGAAGCGCTTTCACTCGGGGTTGCTCTGGCCGAAAAAGGCGGACACGACGTCGTGATGGCCACCGATCCGGACAGCGACCGCATGGGCACGGCGGTGCGCAATCGCGCCGGGAAAATGGAATTGCTCAGCGGCAATCAGGTGGGTGCGATGCTCGCGGATTACCGCATCAATAAATACAAGGAGCTCGGCTGGATTCCGCAGGAGGGCACGCCGTCGGCGGCTTTGGTGAAAACTTATGTGACCACACCGTTGCAGGACACCATCGCCCGGCAGCACGGAGTGAAGGTCATCAATACGCTCACAGGATTTAAGTGGATCGCGGCCAAGATTCGCGGCTACGAGCAGAAGCTGGTTGCGGCCATGGGGAAGGATTTCAATTATGATGCGACGCCATTCCGCGAGCGCGCCGCCCTGTTGCAGAAATACAGCACGTTTTATCTCTTTGGTTGCGAAGAAAGCTATGGCTACCTTGCGAACGATGATGTGCGCGACAAGGACGGAAATTCCGCCTGTCTGATGTTTTCCGAAGTGTGCGCGTGGGTAAAGTCACGCGGACTTACGGTGCCGGAATATCTCGACGAGATTTATCTGCGCTGCGGTTTCTACCTCGAGGGCGTGATCAATATTTATTACGAAGGCGCCAGCGGTGCGGCCAAGATCAAGCGCATCCTCGATTCCTATCGTTCCGCTCCGCCGAAGAATTTCGGGGATATCGCCGTGGCGCGCTTCCAGGATTTCGGCCGGGAGAAATTTACTGACGCCGACAATGAAGTCATTCCGACCACTGATCTCTATGTGGTCACGCTGGTGAATGGGTATTCCTTCGCCGCGCGCGGAAGTGGCACAGAGCCGAAGATGAAGTTTTATCTGTTCGGCCAGGAGCCGGTGAATGGCGCGACCGATCTGGCGGCGGCGAAAGCCAAAACGAAGGTCACGTTGGGAAAACTAAAAACCCTGATCGAGGCCGATGCCCGCCAGCGCGCGGAACCGCCTACGGGATGAGTGCGGTGGCATTGTGGGTGGGGTGCCCTCACCCCGCTCGTTTGAGTATTCGCAGCACATGACTCGCAGGGTGAGGGCACCCTGCCCACAATATCCTGTGGGTTTCCAGGTAGCCGCGTTGGAGTGGAGCGACAACGTGGTGCGTGCCGCGCGGAAAGACCACGCTTTCGCCTTTGGCTCAAGCGCGGCTACTTTTGTCCGGATCGTCCTTCGGTTTGCTGGTACCAACGATAGAAACTGATGGCGAAGGCGCCCATCAATACCACCATGCCGACCAGAGCCATCATGGAACCGGCCATCAGTTGGTCATCCGCCGCAGTCATCCAGCTTATGCGCGGGGCATATTCGTACGTGGGGTAAAGGATGTCTTGGGAGAAAGTGATGTACGCAAACGCCGGTTTCATGCCAATGGTGACGGCGACGAAATAAAACATCTGGGTGGCGTACTTGGCGGGAGGGAATTCTGTTGAGGGACTGCAGACCGGCCACCAGAGAAAGAGGGCGGAGCCGAAAAAGGTGAAGTGCTCCAGAATATGGATATTCCGATTCTGCAGGGCTGCGTCGTAGAGCAAGGGTAGGTGCCAGGTTTGGAGTCCGATGCAAAATACGAGACCGCAGATCAAGGGCTTGGTCAGGAAACGGAGTAAGCCTTGGATCGGTCGGTAACTCGTGATCGGCCGGACCATCCAGTCTGGTAGGCCGAGGAGAAACAGAATCGCCGAGGGATAAATCATCAGCTGGTGCTGCAGCATATGCGCACTGAGCAGGAAACGTTCGCCGGCCTGATCGAGGGGTGAGCCCACCGCCAAATAGAAAATCACGAGAGCGCTATAGAACTTTAAAGCGTGACGAACCGGATAGGGCGCGTTCGGTCCGGCGAGGTGCTCGCGCCACGGCCCGGCCAGTACGGCGTACAACCATCCGAGGAAGATGAGTCCGCCGATGAGGAGTGGTTCGTTATGCCAGTGCTTCCAGTCGATCATCAGAGGCTACAAATAGAGGTGGGAAAGCAAATGGCCATAAAAAGCCGCGTCCTTTCTGACGCGGCGAACAATTCGGAATGCATGCTCTGAAAGGTGGCACCCGGCCTCTGGACGGGTTAGTTTGCTGCGGTAGGAAACCCGTCTGGAGGCCGGGTTCCACCTATAACAATTTGCTTTTAGCTGACCATCAGGCGGGCCATTTCCAGGGCGGCGGCGCTCAGGGGCTTGGTGGCCGTGAACAGGTGCAGTAGCGCCCACATGGTGAAGCCACCCAGAATCAGTCCGATGAAAAACAAAATTGTGCAGAACACCTTGTCCCAGCGGAGGTGCATGAAATAGAAAATAACGAACATGAACTTCACGGTCGAAAGTGTCGCGAGGCAGGTGAAGATGATCCAGTGGGCGATCGGCAGATAGATCAGCACCACTTCCACGCCCGTGATGACGCCAAGGAGCATGGCGATCTGGACGTAGATATGGAGCTTGCTGGGCTCGGCGTGGGCGGGAGCGTGATCAGTAGGGGCGGACATGGCGGATAAAGTTGGGAAGTGATGCTTAGAGATACTCGATCAGGTAGACCGCGGTGAAGATCACGATCCAGACGATATCGACGAAGTGCCAGTAAAGGCCGATAGCCTCGACATCGATGGCGTTGCGCTGGTCGAAGTCAGGGGTGCTGCTGGTCTTGGCAAACCAGCCGATAACCACGCTGGCAACGGCCAGGCCGATCAACGGAATGGTGTGGGTGCTGACATACGCACCGAAGGCGGTGCCGTTTTCCAGCATGTCCAAGAAACCGGGAATGAGGGAAATAAATGAGAGGCCCATCGCGGTACAAACCGCCAGGACATGGAACAGGGTAAGCCCGAGATCGCCGGCGGTGCCGTGACTATGCGCCGGCTTGAAGGAGCGGACATACATTAACCCGAGCAACAGAACGCCGATGGCGACGTGGGTGCCGTGCGTACCCGTGAGCGTGTAGAAGGTTGAGCCGAAGAGGCTGTTCGAAAGCGTCATCTTCTTCACGTGGACGAAGTGTGAGAATTCGAACACCTGGCCACCGAGGAAAATGCAGCCGAAGAACATCGTGCCGAGCAGC
>JANYCF010000320.1 GCA_025360455.1 Opitutaceae bacterium
TCGTGAAGTATCTCGCCCGCTACGTCGGTCGCACCGCGATCAGTGACGAACGCATTCTCGCGATGGACGACGACGTTGAACAACCGCGCGACCTCCTCCCGCGTGAGCACCATCGGCAACGTCTTGGCCGACGGCGAACGCACGAGATCGAAGAGTTTCCAGTCACGACCGAGATGCAGGTTGTAATAGCCACTGAGTGCGCAGACGGCGGTGCGCATCGCCGACGGGGAATAGTTGTGCGCGACCTTAAGGTGCAACAAGTGCTCACGCACTTGCGCCTCCTCGAGGCCGGCCGGATCGCCGCCATGGCGCTTCGCGATGCGGCGCACGTAGCGGAGATAATCCATCTGCGTGGACTCCGCCAGTGAGCGCAGTTTCAGGAGCTTGGCGTAACCGATCAGCGATTCCGGATCGGGCGGGAGTGGGGTTTTGTTCGCGCCACCCTTCGAGGTGGAGCGATGCGTTGACGGTTTACCGGACGATTTTGAGTTGGACATGACCTCCAGTCTTGCCCGCTGCTACACCCCCGCCCACCGTTCCGCCATGACGTTCGCTCACCCCACCGCGCCCGCCCCCCTGCGCCGCGCAGCGGCTTGGTTCATCCCGCACTTATTGATCGGGCCACTGGTTCGGCGCGAAGCGGTTCTATCCTCCAAGATTGAAGGCACGCAGACCAGCCTCTCGGAAGTTTTGCTGGACGAAGCAACGCCGACGCAAGCCGGGGCGGGCAACGCCGATGATTTACGCGAAGTGCATAATTATGTCACCGCACTGGAACATGGCATCGGGCGGTTGAAGACACTGCCACTCTCGCTGCGCTTGGTCAGGGAACTGCACAAAAAACTGATGACCAGGGTCCGGGGTGACCAAGCCACGCCGGGGGAATTTCGGCGGTCACAAAATTGGATCGGCCCCAAAGGCAGTAGCCTCACCAATGCTCCGTACGTACCGCCTCCGCTGGATGAAATGACTGAATTGCTCACCGATTGGGAACGCTATCTCCATGTCCGCGATCAGACGCCCGATCTGGTCCAGTGCGCCATCATGCATGAACAATTCGAGGCCATCCATCCGTTCCTCGACGGTAATGGGCGCGTCGGTCGGCTGATGATCACTCTATTTCTTGTCGAGCGCGGCCGTCTGTCCCAGCCGTTGCTCTACTTGTCGGACTTCATTGAGCGTCATCGCTCTGACTACTACGATCTCTTGCAACGCGTCCGCACCCACGGCGAGTGGATTCCCTGGCTGCGTTACTTCCTCACCGGCGTCGAGGAGACGGCGCGTGACGCCGCGAGACGCGCCCATCGGTTGCTGGAACTGCGCGAGAAGATGCTGGGCCATTCGGAGCGCGCGTTGGTCGATCAACTTTTCAGCAATCCCTATATCTCGATTTCCAAGGCAGCAAAAGTTCTGGGCGTTAGTCAGCCGACCGCCACCAAGGTGCTGCGCAAATTGGAAGCCGGTGGAATTTTGCAGGAGATCACACGTCGTACCTGGGGCAAGATCTACGTCGCGCGCGCCGTACTCTCAGCTATTGAACAACCCGCCGAAGGAAAATAGACGGCGGCCTCTCCCGCGATAAACTTTATCCGTTAGTGAAGAGTGAAGGCTCCCGTATCGTGTATCTTGAAGTCAGTGCGACCGAGAAAGAGATGCCGAAGAAAGTGCGCATCTTCCTCGACGGCCGCAGCGGCGCGAGAGTGCGCGAACTCGACTTCGACCTCACTGCCGTGCCCGTCAGCACCCTCACCGCGAAAGGCCTGACCGTGAGCAAGTGGCCCGTGAAAGAAGTGAAGCGCACGGATCTGGCGCTGAAGTAAGGTAGGGCGCGATACTTGTCGGGCCGAAGCATTTCGCGAAGGCCGATCCCTAACGCGCCGTCTTGTCCATCGCATCCATCAGGCCCATTCCACCTATTTCGCACGGCCTCCCATGCGTTGCCGCACGGCTCGGGCATAGTAAGCCACCGGGATTACGGTGAGCAGGGAAGTCACGATGAAGAAGATCATCAGGTTATGATCCAAGTTCGGGTCAGTCAGTAATCCTCGTGCGACGGGATCGTTGGCATGGCGCGCCAGTGCTACTGGGCCCTCGGCCGCAATCCGCGCGATGGCAAAGCCACCGCCTTGCGCCGAGCTCCACCCAAGCGCGGACAACCACGCGTACGCCTTGATGCCCACCGACACGCAGCCGATCGCGAGCACACCCACGCTCAGCGTACCAAGAGAAATCACGCCCACGCTCAGCCCGCCGACCGTGAGAAACCCCACGGAGACCGCACCCACGCTGATCGGAGCAACCGCATAGCCGCCCCACGCAAACAGCAGACCGTAGGCCCGATCTCCGCCGGCGAACCAGCCGAACACCGGCGATTCACCCTCGTCAGCATGCGAAAATCGGGCGTGCACCAATGGCACGCCAAATAATTTCAACCGGCTCCTGTATATACCGGCAGAAGATCCGATCTGATCCCGGGCATCGCGAAACATCTCGGGATGCTCCCGCCGTTCCGTCGAGCGCAACACACGCATGCCACGCATCACGCGCAGCATCGTCCACGGCCAGACCACGACGGCTGTCAACACGAGCGCTTGGGCGATGCCGGCGAACCATACGCGACATTCCCACCATTGAAACGCGGCGGCGCGGAGCAAATACCACGCGAGCAAAAATCCCCACACGCCAAAAAAGATTCCCAACGTGACCTTCACGACAGTGCGACGTTCCCGGGGCGTCCGTGCTTGGTCCAGATTGGCGCGCAGGGCCATTGCGGTGCTGACCACCCCACTGCAGGAAGCAAGCAGCGCGGCAATACCAGTTGATTTGGCCAGCATGCCGCCGTGCACCGCCGCCACGCCAATACCGGCGGCCTTTGCCGGGGTCGCGATTTCCGGAATCGCTGCGAGCACGGCGATCGTGAAGACTCGGCCAGGTGTACTCCGCACGAGTGCACCTTCCACGAAGGCCAACACCTGTTCCTGCAAAATTTTTCGGCCACGCGCCAACCGCTGCTTCACCGCATCCTCGGTCAGGTCGAGTGCAACCGCCACGTGTTCCACGGAACGATGTTCGCGATAGTAGAGGACGAGCGGTTCGCGATACAGCTCGGGCACACGCTCCAGCGCGCTCCACAGAATCGCCTGCTCCTCCTGCTGCATCGCGAGATCCGCCACCGGCATTTCGACCGACATCAGCTCCCCCGCATCCTCCAGCGTTTCCGCCTGACGCACGGGTTCTTTGCCGTCGGCACGGCGCAACCGGCCGACCTTGTGACGCAAGATTCCGCACAGCCACGAACGCAGCTTTTCCGGCTCGCGCAACGCGCTGAGCTGGCGCCAGGCATCGATGAACGCATCCTGCGCGAGGTCTTCGCTCTGGCTCATTTGACCGGTCGCGGAATACGCCAACGAGCACAGCAGCCGCTGGTAACGCTCCACAATCCGACCGAACGCCGTGCGGTCGCCGGCCAAGCTGGCTGCGACCAAATCGGCATCGCTGGTTACTTCGAGAGAGGACATTGATTCGGAGGAGTTCATGATGATTGCCTGTAAGTGCCCAAAAAGTCCAAGGCGGTGACAAAATATTTTCCGGTCAATGGAGGGACTACCTCCGTGTCGTCCGCGCGCCGCCAAGGCGTTCGGTTCATCTTGTACACGGCGGACTAAGGATAGTCCGCCCTACCTTCCACCGGCCTTTTTTTCTCTTTCGAAAAAAACTTTGTCACCGGATGCCCCGTTTTTGGCCCTTACAGGTGAAACATCATTTCACCCACTACCATCCATCCCCGAATATGAACCTGCTCTCCTCATCCTCCCGTAGCCGCCGCTCATTGGTCGCTACCGCGCTTATCACGACCCTCCTCACGGTCAGCTCAATCGCCGCCCGCGCCGCAACCACTCCTGCGCTGCTCGACGACTTCTCTGATGCCAAGCGCAACAGCAACGGCATCGACCGACTCCTGATTGACGACAAGGGCGCCGGCAGCCAGTCGCATGCGTCACTTAAATGCGAGAACGGCATTATCGCGGTTGAGGGTGAACTGGTGCCCGGACGCGGCGTCCCCGCATTCATCAGCGTGGTGTCGCTCCTGTCACCAGAGGGGAAACCGCACGACCTGACCGGTTACGAAGGCGTGCGGCTCCGCGTGAAGCCCGGCAAAGGGCCACTGGCTATTCAGGTCAGCAGCACCGAGATTCAGAATTTCGATTACCACACCAGTGCCCCGATCGCGGTTAAACGCGGGGAGTTCACCGAAGTCCGCATTTCTTTCAAGGACATGAAACGCGCCTGGTCCGAACAAACCGCCCTCAACCTGAAATCAATCACGAGCATCAACCTCGTCTCTTTCAGCATGGCCAAGGCTGACTTCTCCTACGCGGTGGACGAAATCGGTTTCTATTAACCCGCCCCCCCCCCCCTCGCCTCCCCGCCATGTCCGCCCATCCGGAAAGTTCCCGTCTCGATTACCTCGACGCTACGCGCGCGTTCGCCCTCCTGCTCGGGATTGTGTTTCACGCCAGTGTGTCGTTCCTGCCGACCTTTATGGGCTGGGCGGTCCAGGATATTTCGACCAGTCCGCTGGTCGCGCTGTTCATGACGGCAAGCCACTCCTTCCGCATGGAAACCTTCTTCCTCATCGCAGGTTTTCTCGGCCATGTGACCTTTCATCGCAAGGGCGCTGGCGAATTCGTGCGTTTGCGCGCGCTCCGCATCGTGGTGCCGTTTGTCGTAGGCTGGTTCATTCTGCGCCCGTTGGTCGTGTCCGGCTGGATCATGGGGTCGGCCAGTCTGCGCGGAGACTACAGTTTCTGGGCGGGAATTCGCGGCGGTTGCCAAAGTCTCGGCACTCTACCGAAAGGAATATTCAGCGGAACGCATCTCTGGTTCCTTTATTATCTGGCGATGATCACCGGCCTGACGCTCGTCCTCCGGGGAGCAGTGAAGTTGACCGGTCCGGGGCAAGTCGCGTTGGTGCGCCACACTGATGACTTCGTCGCTTGGCTGGCGAATTCCTCTTTTTCGCTGCTGGTTCTCGCGGTGCCGACTGCGACCGCGCTGTGGTTCATGCGCTATTGGGGGATGGATACGCCGGACCAGTCGCTGAAACCTCATCTGCCTGTTCTCGCTATTTACGGCGGCGGATTCGTTCTCGGCTGGCTGTTGGGTCGCCAACGCGAACTGATCGCGTCATTCACCCGCCTCACCCTGCACCGCTGGATCTTGGCGGGGCTCGCCATCGCCAGCATTCAGTATCTGGGCCAATTCCAATTCGATCTCAGTCACCCTTACTACCACGCAGCGCACGCCGCTTCCGTCCTGAGTTATGCGCTGACCATGTGGTCGCTCGTCCTTCTGACCGTCGGCCTCTTCAGGAAATTTTGTGCGCAGCCCCGACCGTGGATTCGCTACCTCGCCGATTCCTCCTACTGGCTTTACTTGGTCCACCTGCCGATCGTCGTCTGGCTGCAAGTGGCCGTCGCCGAGGTACCGCTCCACTGGTCGCTCAAACTCGCGTTCATCTCCACGCTCACCATCGCCCTCGCGTTGCTCAGCTACGATCTCTTCGTGCGTTCGACCTGGATTGGTGCATGGCTGAACGGCCGCCGCCGCGACCGCGTGGTGCCTCGTTTACTCAGCAACCACCCCCACCCGTGGCGCGACAAACAGGTAAAGCGATCGATCATCCTGGAAAGCGACAGCTAAGACCCTAGCCTGATTTATCCCTCCACCGGCCGCTATTTCGCCGCGTAGCCGCGCCACACCCACTCCAGCGCCAAGGGCAACGTCTGCTCGCGGACCTTATGGTCGACGTGACCGGAGTTGAGTGAGAAAACATATTGGTAGTGGTAACCCTTCGCTTTAAATACGGCGGCCATGCGATGGTTGGCCGTCACCCAATCGTGCATGCCGTCGCGCAGGACGTTCGGGTTGTAGAGATCGCGGTCGCTCACGTGCATCCAGATGCGGATGGGCTTGGGCTCGCTGGCCTCGATGAGTCGGTTGTGGTATTCCCACGCGCCGCCGGGCGTCACCGGATCGTAGGGCCACTGCTGGTTGATGTAGGTGCCGGAATACGAGACCACGCGGCGGTACCACTCGGGATGATACCAGGCCATGGTGAATGCCGCAGCCGCACCCGAGCTCCCGCCCATCGCGGCGCGTCCGTCGGGATCACGGGTGAGCGTTACGCCGAATTTTTTTTCCACGACGGGCAACACCTCGGCCTCAATGAACTCCGCGAACCTGCCCGACATCGTGTCGTATTCCAGGCCGCGCTCGTTGCCCTGCGCGTCGCCGCCGCCGTTTTGGATCATGACCGCAATCATCGCCGGCACGCGCCGCTGCGCGATGAGGTTGTTGAGAGTATTCACCAACAGTGGGTCGGATTTGCCGGGCCCGGGTCCGTCATGCGTGACGATGAACGGCGCCGCCGTGCCGGTCACATACTGGCTCGGTATGTAGACCGTGATGGTGCGCTTGTACGGCGCCGCATGAGTTTGCACGATCAACGTGAGCGGGTTGGCCGGATCCACCGTGCCGAAAACATCCCGCCCGATGCCGGGGTAGAATTTGCTCTCCACCGAATCCAACGTGATCTGCTCCACCCGGCCCTGCGGTACGCCGGCGATCACGACAGTCTCCGGTGCCGGCACATAGTCGGGACCGACAATCCAATCGCCCTCGGCGTCGACGGGCGGATTAGCACCCGGGGCCGCGCACAACGCGGTAGCGCCAGATTTCTCGCCCGCGACATGGAAACGCGGCGCACCGGGACCGTCGGGCGCGCGGATCGGCATCGGCGGACGCACTGCGGGTGCCGCTAGCTTGACGGCGGCAGGCTCGGCCGCCGGCGTGACCGGCGCAGGCGCATCGGCGGCGCGCGCGGAAGTGAACAGGAAAATTAGACCGCCAAGGACAACGGCAATGCGAAGCAACGGGATAATTCTCATGGGGCAGACGGGGCTAGATCGGTAGGGCGAAGGCAAGAACACGTATTCAGCCCGCTCGCAACCGCAAGCGGCAAACCAGTCCGTACCACCCAAACTGACTCGCAAGTAAGAGTGAAGATTGATTCAACCATGACTTCGATATTTGTTCATCATCCCGCCTCACATGCCCACCCGCCCCTCACGTAATGCTGCCATCGATCACCTGCGGATTGTGCTGACGGTGCTCGTGATTCTGCACCACTGCGCCATTGTCTATGGCGGCTCCGGCGGTTGGTACTGGCGGCAGGAAGCGGACAGCTCGAGCCGGCTGTTGCTTTTGTTCAACGCGGTGAACCAATCGTACTTCATGGGCTTTTTCTTTTTGCTCGCGGGCTACTACACGCCGAATTCCTACGACCGGAAAGGAGCGTGGCCTTTCCTCGCCGACCGCCTGCGCCGGCTCGGCCTGCCCTTGCTCGGTTATTTTTTCATCGTGTCGCCTATGACGATTGCGCTGGCGCGAATGGGCGAGGGCCATCCGTTCTGGTCAGGTTGGTGGCTGATGATTCAGGATAAAGAATTTGAACCCGGTCCGCTCTGGTTCGCCGAAGCATTGCTGATTTTCGCCTGCGCGTATGCGGTGTGGCGTCGATTGCTGCCCAGTCCCGATCGCGAGCTGTCACG
>JANYCF010000402.1 GCA_025360455.1 Opitutaceae bacterium
CCAAGGTCTCCCCGGCTAACGCCAAGGAGCGCCCGTTCCCGCTCGAGTGGACACGTAACATCGGCATCGTTGCCCACATCGATGCGGGTAAGACGACCACCACCGAGCGTATCTTGTTTTACTCCGGCGCCGTCCATAAGATGGGCGAAGTGCACGAGGGTAGCACGGTGACTGATTGGATGGAGCAGGAGCGTGAGCGTGGCATCACGATCACCGCCGCCGCCATTTCCTGCGCCTGGAACGCATCCTGGGGCCCCTGGAAAGGCATCAAGCAGCGCATCAATATCATCGACACTCCCGGACACGTGGATTTCACGGCCGAGGTGGAACGTTCGCTCCGCGTTCTCGATGGTGCCGTCGCCGTATTTTGCGCGGTGGCCGGTGTGCAGCCGCAGTCTGAGACCGTCTGGCGTCAGGCGAACAAGTACAAAGTTCCCCGCGTGGCCTTCATCAATAAGATGGATCGCACCGGTGCCGATTTCTTCCGCGCCGTCTCCGAGATGCGCGAGAAGCTCAAGGCCAATGCCCATCCGTTGTTCATTCCCATCGGGGCCGAGGAAAACTTCGCCGGCTTGATCGATCTGGTGCAGAACGTCGCCTATATTTTCGACGAAGTCACGCCCGGCGACGAGCTCGGCATGAAGCCGATCACTTCCGAGATTCCTGAAAAGTACAAGGCGCAGGCCAAGGAATATCGCGACAAGCTCATCGAAGCTGTTTCCGATTTCGACGACGTCATTGCCGAGAAATATCTCAATGGCATCGAGCTCAGCAACGACGAGTTCATGCTCGGCGTGCGCAAAGCCACCATCTCCCTTCAGTTCACCGGGGTGATCCCGGGTTCAGCGTTCAAGAAGAAAGGCGTGCAGCGTCTCCTTGATTGCGTCGTGAATTATCTCCCGAGCCCAATCGACGTTCCGCCGATGGTCGGTCAAGATGGCGACGCTCAGCCTGTTCAAGCCTTGGTTGATGACAAAGCCAAGCTTGCCGGTCTGGTCTTCAAGCTCTGGAACGATCCTTTCGTGGGTAAATTGGTTTTCTACCGCGTGTACACCGGAACGGTTAAGCGTGGTATGCCGCTCTACAATCCCCGCACCCGCCGCAGTGAGCGCGTGTCCCGTCTCGTTCTGATGCGCGCCATCGAGCGCGAAGAAATCGACATGGCGTATTCCGGCGACATCTGTGCGCTGGTCGGCGTCAAGGAATGCATTACCGGTGACACGCTTTGCGACGAAGATTTCGATATCCGTCTGGAACCACCCTCGTTCCCGGAGCCCGTTATCTCGATGTCGATCGAGCCAAACTCGAAGGCTGACCAAGAGAAGATGGGCATCGCTCTGCAACGCTTGGTCGCGGAAGATCCCACGCTGCGCGTTACCACCGATCCAGACAGCGGCCAGACAATCATTTCCGGCATGGGCGAGTTGCACCTCGATATTATCCGTGACCGCATGAAGCGCGAATTCAAGGTCGAGGCTACTTCGGGCAAACCGCAGATCGCCTACCGTGAAACTGTCACCAAGTCTTCCGAAGCCGAAGGTAAATTCATCCGCCAATCCGGTGGTAAGGGCCAATACGGTCACGTTTGCGTGAAGCTCGAAGCGAACGAGAAAGGCAAAGGCATCGAGATCATCGACGAGATCGTCGGCGGTGCGATTCCGAAAGAATTCATCAAGCCTTCCATTGCCGGGATCGAAGAGGGTTGCAATAATGGTACGGTCGCCGGCCACCCGGTGGTCGATGTGATCGTCCGCATCGTCGATGGTTCCTTCCACGACGTCGATTCCTCCGAGCTCGCGTTCAAGATGGCCGGCATCTTCGCCTTCAAGGAAGCCATGAAGAAGGCTAACCCAATTCTCCTCGAGCCCATCATGGGTGTCGAAGTCACCACTCCGGAAGAATACCAGGGTGATCTGATGGGCGACATCAATCGTCGTCGTGGTCAGATTCAGGGCATCGAAAATAAGAATGGGGCGTGCATCGTGGCCGCTCACGTTCCGTTGGAAATGCTCTTTGGCTACGTCACCGACATTCGCTCGCTCTCCAAGGGCCGGGCCAGTGCCTCGATCACTCCTTCGCATTTCGCGCAGGTCCCCAACAACCTTCTCACGAAGATCGTCGAAAGCTCGAGCAAGGCTCCAGCCCGTACTTAACCTCTGTTCTTTATACTGCCATGAAAGGCCAACGAATTCGCATCAAACTCCAGGGCTTCGACTATCGAGTCATCGATCAGTCCGCTTTGGAAATCGTCGAAACCGCGAAGCGCTCCGGCGCCCGCGTTTCCGGTCCCATCCCGCTGCCTACCCGCATCGAGAAGGTCACCGTCAACCGCTCCCCGCACGTCGACAAAAAGTCGATGGAGCAGTTCGAGACCCGCACGCACAAACGTCTCATCGACATCCTCGAGCCCACGGCTCAGACGGTCGACGAGCTCAAGAAACTCAACCTGCCCTCGGGCGTCGATATCACCATCAACGTCTAACCGCACAACTTTCAGACAGAAACTTTAGCAGCCAACCGGCATTCATCCGCCGGATTGCTAATGTAGGTCTAAACCAAACGGAAACCCTCCACCTACCACTTAGCCGATGACACCTACTCTATTAGGAAAAAAACTCGGAATGACCCAGGTCTATGACGAGCAAAACGTCCTGGTCCCCGTCACCGTTGTCGAAGCGGGCCCATGCCCGGTCGTACAAGTTAAAACTGTCGCTATCGACGGTTACCACGCCGTGCAGATTGGTTTCGGCGCCCAGAAGCCCAAGAATGCTTCGAAGGCCGAATCCACCCATGCGAAGAAAGCCGGTCTCGAGACCACTCCTTCCCAGCTCAGCGAAGTTCGCCTGACTGAGGCTTCCACTCTCAAAGCCGGTGATGTTCTCACCGTTGCCACCTTCACGGAAGGTCAAATGGTTGACGTCTCTGGCGTCAGCAAGGGCAAAGGCTTCGCCGGCGTTGTGAAACGTTTCCGCGTTGCGGGCGGTCCTGCCTCGCACGGTTCCATGTTCCACCGTCGTATCGGTTCCATCGGTATGCGCCAGACTCCTGGCCGTGCGTGGAAAAACCAGCGCATGCCCGGTCACATGGGCACCGACAGCCGCACCGTGCAGAATCTGCGCGTCGTGAAGGTGATCGCAGAAAAGAATCTCATCCTCGTCAAGGGCGCCATTCCCGGTGCCAATGGTGATATGGTGGTCGTTCGCGGCGCCAAGAAGGCAAAAAAAGCATAAGGACACTGAACCATCATGAAGCTTAAAGTTTACAGTTCCGACGCCACACAGAGCAGCGAGAAAGAGTTCACTCTTCCGCTCTTTGAAGGCACCAAAGGTTTGCAGGCCGTCAAGGAAGTCGTCGTCGCTCATCGCGCCAACGCTCGCCAAGGCACCCGCTCCACCAAGACCCGCGGCGAAGTTCGCGGCGGTGGTAAGAAGCCATGGGCCCAAAAGGGCACGGGCCGCGCTCGCGCCGGTTCCATTCGTTCTCCCTTGTGGAGCGGTGGTGGCGTGGTCTTCGGTCCCCGTCCCCGTGATTTCTCCAAGAAAATCAACAGCAAGGTCAAAGCCCTCGCTTTCTCCCGCGCTTTGTTTGATCGCGCCGTCGCCGGCGAGATCGAAGTGATCGAGACTTTCAGTCCCGCTCAGCCAAAGACGAAGTTGATGCATCAAGTCGTCCGCCGCATTTGCCCCAAGGGCAAAGTGCTGCTCGTCGATGCGCCTTTCGCTGCCGACATCACCCGCGCTGCCCGCAATCTCGATCGCGTCAGTCTGCAGGATGCCGTCAAACTCAACACTCTTGATCTGGTGGCTTACACCAAGATCGTCGTATCCACCAAGGCAATCGAGCAAATCATCGCTCGCGCCACCGGAGGTCAGTCATGATTAGCGCCGATAAAGTAATCAAAAACATGCGCCTGACGGAAAAAGCGTCGAAGCTTTCTTCCAACTTTGGCCAATATACCTTCGAAGTCTTCCAAGACGCGACCAAGTACACGGTGCGTGAAGCCATCGAGCAGGTGTTCAAGGTCACGGTCAAACGCGTGAATATCATTAATCTTAAGGGCAAGCCCAAGCGCTCGCGCGCCGGCCGTCCTATCACCACATCTGACTCGAAGCGCGCCATCGTCACCCTGAAGAAGGGCGACAAGATCGAGCTCATCTAAGCGAGAATACCCGCCATGGCACTCAAATCATTCCGTCCCCTTACCCCCTCCCTCCGGTTCACTCACCTGAACCGTCCGGAGGAAATCTCCACCAAGCGCCCTGAGCGCGGCTTGGTTGAGTCCAAGAGCAAGACCGGCGGCCGTAACGCCTACGGTCGCATCACCTCCCGCCGTCGTGGCGGCGGTCATAAACAGCTTTATCGCATCATCGATTTCAAGCGCGCCAAGCTCGACATGCCAGCCAAGGTTCAGGCGATCGAATACGATCCCAACCGCACGGCTCTGCTCGCGCTCATCGCGTACGCCGATGGCGAAAAGAATTATATTCTCGCCCCGAAGGGTCTCAAGGTCGGTGACAGCATCTACAGTGCGCTGAAGACCGATGCGAATGACTTCCGTCCCGGTAACAGTTTTCCTCTCTCGGAAATCCCACCGGCGACCTTGCTCCACTCCGTTGAGCTCGTCCCCGGTCGCGGTGCCCAAGTCGCCCGCTCCGCCGGTGTTTCGGTTGAACTCGTTTCGATCGAGAACGGTGCCGCTCAACTCAAGTTGGGCTCCGGTGAAATCCGCCTCGTGAATGCGAAGTGCCGCGCCACCATCGGCGAGGTTTCCAATGCCGATCACAGCAAGCGCAAGCTTGGCAAGGCCGGCCGCAATCGCTGGCTCGGTAAACGCCCCCGCGTTCGCGGCGTGGCGATGAATCCGGTCGATCACCCGAACGGTGGTGGTCAAGGCAAGTCGAAGGGTGGTGGCGGTCGCCAACATCTCGTTTCTCCTTGGGGTCAGCTCGCGAAGGGTTTCCCCACGCGCCGCCGCACCAAACTCTCCAATTCACTCATTATCACTCGCGTTAACGGTCGGCCGCCGCGCAACAAGAAATAATCTTAACGACACCGCACCATGGCACGTTCAATCAAGAAAGGCTTTTTCGTCGATTACCACCTTCTGGAAAAAGTCCAGAAGGCACTCAAAGTCACCGGCGTTCGCAAGCCCATCCAGACTTGGTCCCGACGCTCGACCATCACACCTGATTTCATCGGGCAGACGTTCAGCGTTCACAATGGCAAGTCCTTTATCCCTGTCTACGTCACTGAAAACATGGTCGGCCACAAACTCGGCGAATTCGCTGCCACGCGTACCTTCAAGTCGCACGGCGGTCTGACCCGTAAGGAAATTTAAGGCCTGCGCCTAACCGGAATACCATCATGGAAATTCAAGCACTCACCCGTAACGCGCACATGTCGCCCAAGAAGGTTCGCGAAGTCGCGCGCCTCATCCAAGGTCGCCCTGTCACCGAGGCCATCGACTTCCTCACGCTCATCCCGCGCAAGTCGTCCCGGCTCCTCGTCAAGACGCTCAAAAGCGCCGTGGCCAATGCCGAGAATAATAACAGCCTCTCCGCCAGCTCCCTGGTCGTCCATCGCGCTCTCGTCGAGTGCGGTCCGGTCCTGAAGCGTTTCAAAGCCGGCGCCCGTGGTTCCGCCAAACCCCGCGTCAAGCGCATGTCACACCTGCGCATCATCCTCTCCGACGGCAAATCCAACTAACTCTTACCATGGGACAAAAGACCAACCCCACAGGCTTCCGCCTCGCCATCCGTCGTAACTGGCAGTCACGCTGGTTCGCGCGCAAAAAGGATTTCGCCAAGCTCCTCCTCGAGGATCAGATCATCCGCAGCACGCTGATGGAAAAACTGAAACAGGCTTCCGTGCCGCGCATCTTCATTGAGCGCGCCGGCAACCGTGTGCGCGTCAAGATTTTCACCGCCCGTCCCGGCATTGTCATCGGCAAGAAAGGGCAGGAGGTCGAGAACATGAAGACCCAGCTCGCCAAGATGACCGGCAAGGAAATCTTGCTCGACATCCAAGAGGTCAAGAAGCCCGAGATCGAGGCTCAGCTGGTCGCCGAAAACGTCGCGCTCCAACTCGAGCGCCGCGTGGCTTTCCGCCGCGCCATCAAGAAATCCATTCAAATGGCCATGTCCCTCGGCGTTGATGGCATCAAGATTCAATGCTCCGGCCGCCTTGGTGGCGCCGACATCGCCCGTCGCGAATGGCAGCGTCAGGGCCGTATTCCACTTCACACCCTTCGCGAGAATATCGACTACGGTTTCTCTGAGGCTCGTACCGTCTGGGGTAAGATCGGCGTCAAATGCTGGATCTGCAAAAAGGACGAAACCGTCTAATCAACCCGGCTCATCGCTTGAGGTTTTAACTTAACGCACTCTTTTCCATGGCTCTCTCACCCGCACGCACAAAATACCGCAAAACAATGAAAGGCTCCCGCGCTGGCAATGCCAAGCGCGGCAATACTCTCGCCTTCGGAGAATTCGGTCTGCAATCCCTTTCCCGTGGTCCCATGACCGGCCAACAAATTGAGGCCGCTCGCGTTACCATCGCTCGCCACCTCAAGCGCAAGGGCAAGCTCTGGATTCGTATTTTCCCCCACAAGCCCGTGACCAAGAAGCCGGCCGAGGTTCGTATGGGTCAAGGTAAGGGACCGGTCGAATATTACGTCGCCGTCATCAAACCAGGCGCCGTGCTCTTCGAGCTCGCTGGCGTCCCCGCCACCATCGCCAAAGAGGCCTTCCGCCTCGCTGACGCCAAACTTCCTTTCCGTTGCCGTTTCATCGTGCGCGAAGGCGTTGCCGTCTAAACCATAGGAAACTGCCCACATGACGACCAAAGAAATTCGCGACCTCGCTCCTGCCGAGATCACCGCCAAGCTCCGCTCCACCCGCGATGAACTTCTCCAGCTCCGCTTGAGAAAGCACACCGGCCAAGTGGAAAAGACCCACACGATCCGTGTCCTCCGCAAGGATGTCGCCCGGCTCGAGACCCTTCTCACCGAGAAGAAATCCAAGAAGACCGCTGCCTAATCGCGCGCTAACTATTTCCGACCATGTCCACTCACATCCGCCACAACGCTCGCAAGACCGAGATCGGCTTCGTCAGCTCCAAAATGGGCTCGAAGTCAGTCAAGGTGACCGTTCCTTACAAGACCCCGCATCCGCTTTACCACAAGGTCATCAATCGTAAGACCGTGCTGCACGTTCACGATGAAAAGAACGAAGCTAACGTTGGCGACAAAGTTGAGGTCATGGAGACCCGTCCGATGAGCCGCCTCAAGCGCTGGCGCATCTTGACCATTCTTGAGCGCGCCGTCGCGGCCGCTGTGGCTGTGACCGAGAACGATGTCGCTGAGACCGTTCCGACCAAGACCACCAAGTCCACTAAATCCACCAAAGCCTAACCCGCACCGGAGATACCACTATGATCCAGATGCGTTCCATTCTCGATATTGCTGATAACACAGGTGCGCGCCGCGCGTCCATGATCGGCAAGATCGGCCATCCCTCCCGCTACGCCCACGTCGGCGATATCATCTCCTGCAATATCAAGGAGAGCAGCCCCGACGCCACCGTGAAGAAAGGTGAGGTCGTTAAGGCCGTCATCGTTCGCACGAAGGCCGCGCTCCGTCGCGCCGACGGCAGCTACCTCCGCTTTGACAGCAATGCGATCGTCATCATTGGCGAAGACGGCAATCCCAAGGGCACCCGTATCTTCGGCCCAGTGGCTCGCGAACTCCGCGCCAAGAACTATATGAAGATCATCTCACTCGCACCGGAGGTTCTCTAACATGCAGAAGTTTCACATTAAACGCGGCGATGCCGTCGTTGTTATCTCCGGTTCCCACAAGGGAAAGTCCGGCAAAGTCCTTGAACTCCGTCCCGCCAAGAATCGCGCCGTCGTCGAAGGCGTGGCGATGATCAAGCGGCACCTTAAAAAATCCGCTGAAAATCCGCAGGGCAAGATTGCTGAGCGCGAGGGCACGATCCACGTATCGAACCTCATGCTCCAAGCGACCCACGCGTCGTCGAAGCGCGCCAAGAAACCCGCCGAGGCCAAGAGCTAAAGCAACTTATTTCACCGGCATAGAAATCCGGTAAACACCATGAGCAAGACCGTCCCCCCTCTCAAGAAACACTACACCGAGACTGTTGTCCCGGCCCTTAAAGTCGCCCGCGGCTATAAGAACATCCACCAGGTGCCGAAGCTCGAGAAAATCGTGCTGAACACCGGTATCTCGTCGGAAGCCGACAAGAACATCATCGCTGAAACCCAGCGCGACCTTTCCGCCATTGCCGGCCAGAAGGCCCTCCTCAACAAGTCCCGCAAGGCGATCGCGAATTTCAAACTACGTCAGGGACAAACGGTCGGCTCACACGTTACTCTCCGCGGTGATGCGATGTGGCACTTCCTGATGCGTCTCCTCGCGGTGGCGCTCCCCAGCATTCGCGATTTTCGCGGCGTGCCCAATAAGCTCGACGGTCAGGGCAACTACAACATCGGCATCGCAGATTTCACTATTTTCCCCGAGATCGTTGTGGAAAACAACAAACGCCAGATGGGCTTGGACGTCACTTTCGTGACGACCGCCAAGAACGATGAAGAGGGCCGCGAGCTGCTGAAGCTCCTCGGTATGCCTTTCCGTCGGATCGAGCCCGCTGCTGCCGCCAAGCCCACCACCGCCTAAACCCTTTACGCGCCATGCCGAAAACATCTGCCATCGAACGCAACAAGAAGCGCCAGCGCCTCACAGAAAAGCATGCTGTCAAGCGTGCCGAACTGAAGGCCATCCTTGCGAACCCAGCTACGAACGACATCGAGTTCTACGCCGCGCAAAAGAAGCTCCAGAAGCTGCCAAAAAATTCTTCCAAGATCCGCATTCGCAATCGCTGCTCCCTCAGCGGTCGCCCCCGCGGCTACCACCGTCGCTTCGGCGTCTCCCGTATCACGCTGCGCGAGCTAGCGCACGCGGGCAAGATTCCCGGCGTCACCAAGTCCTCCTGGTAAACCCTTTGGCTCACGGGGGTCGGATATGACCCGCGCGCCTTCTCTTAAACCAACATCCATCCATGACCGATCCGATCAGTGATTTTCTCACCCGCCTGCGCAATGCGTCGAAGGCCGGCCTCGCCCAGTGCGTGGCTCCGCATTCCAACCTGCGTGTAAGCCTCGCCGGCATTCTTAAGGCGGAAGGCTTTATTCGCGACGTTGCCACCGGCACCGACGAACGTGGCCACAAGACGATTATCGTCACCATGAAATACGTCGACACCCAGCCCGTGCTTACCGGTCTGAAGCGTGCCTCGACTCCCGGTCGCCGCCTTTATTCTGGCTACAGCGATCTGCCCCGCGTTCTTAACGGCCTTGGCATTGCCATCGTCTCCACTTCCAAAGGTCTCATGAAGGACCAAGACGCTCGCCGCAATAAACTCGGCGGAGAACTCGTCTGCACCGTCTGGTAAGGAATACACCACCATGAGCAGAATCGGCAAAAAACCCATTATCATTCCTGAGAAGGTCAAAATCGACATTAAAGGACACTCTGTGTCTGTCGACGGCCCCAAGGGCAAAGTTTCCAAGACCTTCGCGCCTGTTGTGAAGATTGAGAAAAAAGATAACGCCATCGTTATCTCACCCAGCGAGGAGACCCGTTTCTCCAAAGCTATGTACGGCACGGTTCGCTCCGTCATCGCCGGCATGGTCCAAGGCGCGTCGGTTGGCTATCTCAAGGAACTCGAAATTCAAGGCGTCGGCTTCAAAGCCGCGCTCAAAGGCAAGCAGCTCGACCTCGCGCTCGGCTACTCGCACGCCATCCTTCACGACATCCCCGAGGGCATCAAGATCACCGTCACCGACGGTACCAAGCTCAAGATCGAGGGTGCCGATAAACAACTCGTCGGTCAGGTGACCGCTGAGATCCGCGCCTACTATCCGCCAGAGCCATACAAGGGCAAGGGCGTCCGCCTCGTTGGTGAGCACGCAGAACGCGTCCGCCGTAAAGAAGGTAAGACCGTCGCCTAACGCACATACCCATGAAATCTATCCGCAAAGCCATGCTTCTCCAGAAGCGCAAATGGCGTATCCGCAAGACCGTCGTCGGCACCGCTCTACGTCCACGTCTCAGCGTCAAATTCTCTGGCAAGCACATCTACGCTCAGGCGATCGACGATGCTGCCGGCAAGACCCTCGTGTTCCTTTCGACCCTCGATACCGAGGTGAAGAAGTCGAACGTGAAGGGCAACGATGCCGGAGCCAAGACCCTCGGCGCTGCTTTTGCCACCAAGGCCAAAGCCGCCGGTCTCGACTCCATCGTCTTCGACCGTAACGGCCGTCCTTATCACGGTCGCGTCAAAACCTTCGCCGAAGCCCTTCGCGAAGGTGGACTCAAATTCTAATCCAATCACCATGGCTAACAACAAAAGATCTTTCTCTGGCCCCGGCGCTGATGCTGTCGATTCCGGAATGATTGAAAAAGTAGTGTTCATCAATCGCTGCGCCAAAGTCGTGAAGGGTGGTCGCCGCTTCAGTTTCTCCGCACTCTCCGTCGTGGGCGACGGCAAGGGCAATGTCGGCATCGGTTATGGCAAGGCCAACGAAGTGCCAGACGCCATCAAGAAATCCACCGAAGCTGCCCGCAAGCGCATGCTTCCGGTCAAGTTGAAGGGTGACACCATCCCTCACGCGGTTCTTGGTAAATTCGATGGCGGCAAAGTCTTCCTTCGCCCTGCGACTCCCGGTACCGGCTTGATCGCTGGTGGCGCGGTCCGCGCGGTGCTCGAAGCTGCCGGCGTTCATAATGTTCTCACTAAGTCGATGGGTTCCAGCAATCACATCGCCGTGGTCCATGCTACCCTCAATGGTCTCCGCCAGCTCCGTCTGGCTGAGGACATTCGTGCCCTGCGTAGCTAATCACCAATCATAACTCCGAGTCGGCCCGCAATTTTCGCGGGACGGCGAACCCAATCTAGGAAATACTAAAATGTTACTTCACTCTCTCAAAAACGTTAAAGGTGCTGTGCACCGAAAGAAGCGCGTCGGTTGCGGCGAAGGCAGCGGCCATGGCAAAACTTCCGGTCGCGGTGGCAAAGGTCAGAGCGCCCGTTCCGGCAGCTCAATCCGTCCCGGATTCGAAGGCGGCCAGATGCCCCTTTATCGTAAGCTCCCGCATCGCGGCTTTAATAATTACGAATTCCGCACGAGCTACGCCGTCGTCAATTTGGGTGATCTCGCCCGCCTTGATGCCGCAGTGAGCGAAGTGAACATCGCCGAGTTGGTCAAATGCGGCCTCATTCGCGCTGATGGCGCGCTGCTCAAAGTTCTCGGTGACGGCGAAATCAGCCGCGCCCTCAAGATCACGGCAGCCAAGTTCTCCGGTTCCGCCAAGGCTAAGATCGAAAAAGCCGGCGGTCAGGCAATCATCGGCTAAATCACGGGGTAGGGGCGGGCCTTCGGGTCCGCCACTATATCCCACCAGGCATACCCCACTAATGTTTTCCGCCTTCACGAACTCCATGAAGATTCCCGAGCTCCGCTCGCGAATTCTCTATACGTTGTCGCTGTTGTTCATTGCCCGAGTCGGCGCGAACATTCCGCTGCCCGGACTCGATCCGATGCCACTGAAGGCCTTCTTCGCCGATCAGTCAGCCGGCGGCAGCAGTGCATTACTCGGTTTGTACAACATGTTCACCGGTGGCGCGCTCCTCAAGGGCTCCGTCTGCGCCTTGGGTATCATGCCGTATATCAGCTCGTCCATTATCTTTCAGTTGATGACCGCGGTGGTCCCGACGCTCAGCCGTCTGCAGCAAGAAGGGGACGTCGGTCGCCAAAAACTGACTCAGTACACTCGATATCTCACGCTCATCATCTGCTTGGTTCAAGGTGGGCTGCTCTTGGGTGCTTTGCAGAATCCAGCCAATCTCTTTCCAGGTTACGATGTGAATCATTATGGGCAGATCGTTCTGACGGGTAAGACTGTTTTCATCATCACTTCGATTTTCTTCATGACAGCCGGAACGATGTTGCTGATGTGGCTCGGTGAGCAAATCACCCAGCGCGGTATCGGTAATGGCGTCTCTTTACTCATCACCGTCGGTATCTTGGCTGACATCCCCGGTGCCGCTGTCGCCACCTATCATCTTTTCATTCGTGCTGCTGGCGTCCCCGGACCGAATGCGCTGCAAGGCGTCATTATGCTCGTGCTTTTCTTGACGGTTACGATGGGCATCATCGCCGTCACTCAAGGTCAGCGGAAGATTCCCGTCCAATACGCCAAGCGCGTCGTGGGTCAAAAAGTGTATGGTGGCCAAAGTTCTTTCCTACCCTTGAAGGTGAATTATTCGGGCGTTATGCCGGTTATTTTCGCGAGTGCAATTTTGCTTTTTCCTCAGCAGATCTTTTCCTGGATTGGGGCCAAGTATGATATGAAATTCCTCATGGAATTTTCCAACAACTTGCTCCGTGGCCATTGGACCTACTATGTCGGCATGACTCTCCTGATTTTGTTTTTCAGCTATTTTTGGGTGTCAGTTATGTTCAAGCCCATCCAGGTCGCTGATGATCTCAAGAAGTACGGTGGCTATATACCAGGCGTTCGTCCTGGCCAGCCTACTGCCCAATTCTTGGACTTCATCATGACCCGTCTCACTTTGGCTGGCGCGGTTTTCCTCACGGTGATTGCCGTCCTTCCTGATGTCCTCCTTTATAATATGTCTGTGCCCGCCCGGATCGCTTATTTCTTCGGCGGCACCGGTATGTTGATCACGGTGGGTGTTATTTTGGACACGATGCGCCAGATTGAAACGTTCCTGCTTCAGCGCCATTATGATGGTTTCTTGAAGAAAGGCCGGATCCGTGGTCGCAGCACAACCGCCCAAATGGCGTTGGGTGAGGCCGCTTCCGATAAAACCGTCATGCAGCTGGTCGCGGTTATGGTAACCATCCTGCTGGTCGGCATTGGTTGCTGGATCGTTGGAAATTACCTGAAGTAAACCCCGTACTTTCGCTCTTTAACTCTTTACTTCAATGCAAGGGCCTGAACACTCCAGCCCCTTTTCGGTTTTCGCTCACGCGAAAGCCAAGATCATTCTCCTTGGTTCCGACGGTTCGTACTTTGCGGATCTGATAGCCGAGGTTCGTTCTTTCTCAATTGAGCACGTCTCTCCTGCGATTTTAGTGCAACAGGAGATTTCGCGTCGCACCCCGCACGGCCAACAGGCCGCCGCGGCGATCTCTCGCGGCTCTGCCGTGACAGACCAGACACTCCTTGCGGTTCTCCGCAAGTGGTTCTGGGCGCGCAAACCTGATGCGGGTTTCCTTCTCGAAGGCTTCCCGGCTACGCTGCTCCAAGCAAAAGTGTTCGATGAATGGCTTGAAACCCGCGGTGAAATTCTCACCGCCGTCCTTTCAATGCCTTCTGCTTCGGCCGACGTCAGCACTTACTACCGCACACAAGGCTTCCTACAGGGAGCCTCTAACGCCGCCGCCTGATGGGTATCCCGATTAAAAACGCGGAGGCCATCCGTCGGATGCGTGAATCCTGCACCATCGCCGCCACTATTCTGGCGAGATTAACGGAGCAGGTTCGACCCGGTGTTACGACTTACGACTTGGACCAGTTAGGCCGCGATCTGATCGCCTCCTTTGGCGCACGCAGTGCACCACACGGCTATACTATCGGTTCGCGCAAATATCCCGCCTACACCTGTCTTTCGGTTAACGAAGAGGTTGTCCACGGCATCGGCACCATTAAGCGCATCCTGCGCGATGGAGACATTATCTCCCTCGATGTCACGGTGGAATATAATGGCTACATCGGCGATAATGCCCTGACCGTCCCGGTGGGTGCGCTTGACCCCAAGGTCGCGAAATTACTCCAAGTCACTGAACAAGCTCTGGCCCTCGGCATCGCGCAAGCGACCGTTGGCAATCGCATCGGAGATATTTCCTTGGCGATCCAACAATTCGTTGAGTCTCACGGTTTCGGCATTGTCCGCGAAATGGTCGGCCACGGGGTCGGCCAGAAAATGCACGAAGAACCGCAGATTCCGAACTTCGTCGATCGCAAACGCAACCGCACGGAGGAAATCAAACCCGGCATGACGCTCGCTATCGAGCCCATGGTCAACTTGGGTCGCCACGAGGTCCGCACTCTGGCTGATGGTTGGACCATCGTCACCGCTGACGGCAAGCCTTCCGCCCACTTCGAACACACCGTGCTCACGACAGAATCCGGCCCCGAGATCCTCACGATCCCGCGCTCAGCCGTCCCTCCACTTTCCCAAACTTAAACCTTACAACTTAAACCACCTCAACTATGCCACGTTTACTCGGCGTTGAATTGCCCGCCAAAAAGAAAATCGGATATTCCCTCCGGTATATCTACGGCATTGGTCCCGCCCGTGCCGATCTCATCATCGAAGCGGCCGGCCTCAATGCCGACATGCGCGCCTCGGATCTCTCCGAGGAGCAGCTGAACAAAATTCTCCATATCATCACCGACAATAAGTGGGTGGTGGAAGGTGATCTCCGCCGTGATATCGCGGGTAACTTGAAACGCCTTCAGGCGATCAATTGCTATCGTGGTGTCCGTCACCGTCGCAGCTTGCCCGTCCGTGGCCAGCGTACCTCCACGAATGCGCGTACCCGTAAGGGCCCGCGTAAGACTGTGGGTGTCTCCAAGGCTAAGGAAGTCTAACCATTACCGATCATGTCCGAAGAAAAATCCACTCCCAAGAAAGAGAAGGCGCCAAAGAAAGACGCCGCTGCTCCCGCTGCTGCCGCTCCGGCGTCAGACAAGCCCGCCAAGGCCCCGAAGGCTGCCAAATCCGCCGAGGGTGAAGCCGCTGCCGCTCCTGCGGCTGATGCTAAGCCTGTTGAACTCGTTGGAGGCGTTCCAAAATCGCTCTCCGCTGAAGAGCTGCTCAAAGAAGAGCTTGGCACCATCAAGGTCCGCAAAGCCAAGGGCTCGAAGAACGTCACTTCCGGCATCGCGAACATCGCGGCGACCTTCAACAACACCATCGTTTCCATCACGGATGCGAAGGGCAACGTCATCTCCTGGTCCAGCGCCGGCAAGTGCAACTTCCGCGGTTCGCGTAAGTCCACCGCCTACGCCGCGCAGGTGGTGGCGCAAGACGCCGCCCGTAACGCCATGGCTCACGGCCTGAAAGAGGTTCAGATCCGCGTCAGCGGTCCTGGTCTCGGTCGTGACTCCGCGATTCGCGGCCTTCAAGCCATTGGTCTTGAAATCTCCTCCATCATTGATGTTACGCCGGTGCCGCACAATGGCTGCCGCCCACGTAAACGTCGTCGCGTCTAATCCGCGTTAACCTTCCAACCCGCTTACTTCCATGGCCCGCTATACCGGTCCCACCACTCGCATCAGTCGCCGTTTCGGCACGTACATCCTCGGTTCCGCCAAGGTTCTCGAGCGTCGCAATTTCCCACCCGGCCAGCACGGACCCAAGTCCCGTCGCAAGCTGTCGGAATACGCGATCGGCCTTAACGAGAAACAGAAACTCCGTTTCATCTACGGTCTGCTTGAGCGCCAATTCCGTCGCACGTTCGCCATCGCCAAGCGCGAGCGCGGCGTCACCGGCGAACGCTTCCTCCAGCTCCTCGAGACCCGTCTCGACAGCGTCGTCTATCTCATGGGTTTCGCCAAGAGCCGCGCCCAAGCCCGGCAGTTGGTCAATCACGGTCACGTGAAGGTGAACGCCCACAAGGTCGACATCGCCAGCTACTCCGTTGTCGCCGGCGACACCGTTGAGATCAAAGCCAACAACAATTCCCGCCAGATCGCCACGCGCGCTCTGGAAGAGAATCGCGCCCGCGTGGTTCCAGGTTGGATCACCCGCAACGATGAAGCCCTTTCCGGCGTCATCACCCGCTTGCCGGCCCGCGATGAGATGGATCCCTCCATCAATGAACAGTTGATCGTTGAGTACTACTCACGTTTCTAATTCTGTTTTCGCTGAGCCCGCTTCGTAAACTCAAAACTTCTCCCAAAAAACTTCTCCTCCCATGCCAAAGCGTCTCGGAAAATTCGAACTCCCCTCCAAGCTCACCAAGATCGAAGAGGGCGCAACGTCCACCTACGCCAAGTTCATTGCTGAGCCTTTCGAGGCCGGCTATGGCCACACGGTCGGCAACTCCCTCCGTCGCGTGCTGCTTAGCTCCATCGAGGGCAGCGCCATCAGCTCGATCAAGATCGACGGCGTGAATCACGAATTCCAATCCGTCGACGGCATCGTCGAGGACGTCACGGACATCGTGCTCAACCTCAAGAAAGTCCTCCTCGTTTCTGAGAAGCGCGAACCCTACAAGCTCCTCATCAAAGTTAACCGCGATGGTCCAGTCACCGCTGCGGATATCCAACTCGATGCGGGCGTTAAACTCATTAATCCCGAGCAGGTCATCTGCACCCTCGATCACAAGCGCGCCTTCGAGGCCGAAATTGAGGTCAAGACCGGTCGTGGCTACTACGCTGGCGAAGAGAACAAGAAAGAAGAGCAGTCCATCGGGGTGATCCCGATCGATTCCCTCTTCTCTCCGGTTCGCCTCGTCCGCTATGCCGTCGAGAACACCCGTGTTGGCCAGATTACCGATTACGATAAGCTCGTCCTCGAAATCTGGACCGATGGCCGTATCACTCCTGATGACGCCCTCAAGCAATCCGCTTCCATTCTCAAGCACCACCTCGACGTATTCGATCGCGTTTCGCCGGAGTCCTTTGAATTCGAGAGCGTCACCGCCGAAGTTTCCGAAGAGCAGAACAAGCTGCGCAAGCTCCTCAACATGTCGGTCAACGAAATCGAGCTCTCCGTCCGTGCGGCGAATTGCTTGAACAATGCCAACATCACGACGGTGGGCGAGCTGGCCATGAAGACCGAGCAAGAGATGCTCAAGTACCGTAATTTCGGCAAGAAGTCGCTGAACGAAATCAAGGAAAAGCTCGAGGCTCTCGGGCTCTCCCTTGGTATGAAGTTCGACGAACGCCTCCTCGACAACAAGAAGGAAGCCTAAGCCAATTTTTGATTTTCGATTCTGGATTTTCGATTGCTCAGGTGATCGAAAATCCAAATCCAAAATCGAGAATCCAAAATCCAAAATTTCCTGGCTCTCGCGCCGTCCGCTGCCGCCCAACGCTGCGAGCGGTTTTCCCCGACCCGGTAAACTTACGCTGACTCAAAACAGCCGTTTACTTACCACGCTACGGGAAACCAAATTGCCGATCGGGAGCCAACTAAAAAACCAACACCATGCGTCACAATAAACATCACGCCTCCCTCGGCGTCACCCGCGAGCACCGCAAAGCGATGCTCTCCAACATGGGCGCCTCGCTCATCAAACACGGTCGCATCGAGACCACGCACACGAAAGCCAAAGCGCTTCGTCCCTTCATCGAGAAGATCATCACCAAAGCCAAGAAAGCTGCGGCTGCCGCCGATAAGAAGGACGCCCTCCATCTTCGCCGCATGGCCATGAAGGACATTCGCGACGAATCCGCTGTCACGCTCCTCTTCAATGAGAAGGTCAAACAGTTCGAGAAGCGCACCGGCGGTTACACCCGTATCTACAAGCTCGGACCGCAGCGTATCGGTGATGCCGCCGAAATGGCGCTCATCGAGCTCATCGGAGCTGAAGATGTCGGTTACTCGAAGTCCCGGGGCAAGAAAGCCAAGAAGTCCGGCGCCAAGAAAGCCGCGGTGACGACTGAAGCTGCTCCTGCCGCAGAAGCCGCCCCCGAAGCTACGGCCTAAGTGGTAGGGCTGTCGCTCGCCGACACGCCATCTTCAACCACTCTCAACGCGCCATCCGAAAGGATGGCGCGTTTTTTATTTCCTCTTGGCGTAGCCGCGTTGAAGAGCAGCGACAACGTGGTGGTCGGGTAGGTTGCGTGCTCGGCGCGCAACGTTTTGGTCTCGGTTGTAGGGCTGTCGCTTGCCGACACGACAACGTTGTTCCCGTTTCACACACTGATCGCGTGCATCACCACCTTGTCGGCATTGTGTGAATAACATCTGCTTGCTGCCTGCTTACGGTATTGTTGTTTTTCCCTGAGTTGCTGATCGGAGGGCCGCCCTTTCTGTGAATCACCCCAACCCCTACAGCATGGATGCTACCACGGATGGCCCCGCCACTATTCCTGTTTCAGGACAACGGCTGGCTCGTCGCCGCAGACCAAGCATGAAGAATCTTGCAGGGCCGGCCCTTGTGGCCGCGCCGCTTCCCGGTCATCGATCGCGAAGCTATACGCGACCGAGACCTCCGCGTTTAACCGGCCTCACTCTGACTCTCAACTTCCTTCAATCCCCAGCAATTTAATGGCCACGAAAGAACGCAAAGCACACAGAGAAAATCCCAACCGAAAAAATCTTTGGGCTCCTTGCGATCTCTTGCGGCAATCTTCCGATGCCTCGGCTCCCCAGCCCTGAGTTTTTAACCACTGATGGGCTCTCATGATCACTGATAAAATCCCAGACCCAAGACCCCAAAGCCCAAACCCACCAATCGCGTGCGCAGCTATACGCGACCTCACTCTGGCTCTCAACTCAATCGCATGGTGCAGCCTATACGCGACTCAACTCTCCCCACTACCTCAGCCCTTCCGCCTTTCAGTCCTTCAGTCTTCCCTCGCCCCCTCCCATGAAAACTCCCAACCTCGCCCTTATCGTCGGTCTACTCGCGGCCACGTCGCTTGGGGAAAAATCCTAGCCGTTCGGCCAATCTGAACACTTGGCACTTGTCTTTCCCTGGCTGGAACCGTCTTTGGTGAACGTTGCCGCATTGAGGGCCACTTTCCGGCGATATTACTACTCCCTTAACTGAATTCCCCCTCCCATTTCGCGCCTCCAGCCTCGAGTTATCCTAGTGCTCTCTCGGATTATCATTCGAAGCCAATCGACCGATTTCGGTCGGCTCAGTTGTTGGGCCATCGCACGAAAAAGATTACTCGCACCCTCATTTCTCCCAGTAGTCAATTTCATGAAATCTCTCCTTCGCTGCAAAACTTTGTTAATTGATCTGAGCTTGGGCGCTTTGAAGAGACTGCCGCAATTTCAGACGGGCTCGTTTAACCAGGCATTCGGTTTGATCGGATGGTTCGCGATATTGGGATCGGGAAACCTTTTGGCCGCAGTGCCCGCCATCACGAGTGCGACAACGGCAACAGGGCCGATTGGGGTCGCGTTCAATTATCAGATAATAGCGAACAATGCGCCGACCAGTTTTGGCGCTACCGGTTTGCCAACCGGGCTCACTGTCAGTCCCACCACAGGCTTGATTTCAGGCACGCCAATAACAGCGGCGGCCAACAGTGTTACGCTTCAGGCGAGCAATGCCAGCGGCACAGGGACCAAGATTTTGACTCTCACGGTCAATCCGGCGACTCCGGTGATTAGCAGCGCGAACTCAGCTAGCGGTCAGGTGGGCGTCGCCTTTAGCTACCAAATTACGGCGAACAACACGCCGACGAGTTACAGCGCGACCGGCCTGCCGGCAGGCCTGTCCGTCAGTGCCACCACGGGGGCAATTTCAGGAAAACCGACGATGGCGGGGCCTTACTCGGCGACGATCAATGCCAAGAATGCCGGCGGTACCGGTTCAGCCACTCTCAGTATCAACGTGCTTCCGGCGACTCCGGTGATCGGTAGCGCGGCAACCGCGACCGGTCAGATCGGCGTGACGTTTAGTTACCAGATTGCGGCGATCAATCTGCCGACCAGCTTCAACGCTACTGGCCTGCCCTCGGGCCTCACGGTCGATACCATTGCTGGTTTGATTTCAGGAAATCCGACCATTGTCGGGACGAGCACCGTAACCCTCAGTGCAACCAATGCTGGCGGAACTGGGACCAAGACCCTCACAATTACAGTCAATCCGGCAA
>JANYCF010000012.1 GCA_025360455.1 Opitutaceae bacterium
CTCGTGCACAGCGGGGCCACCCACGAAACTTTCAACCTAACATTACCATGTTGATTCTTAAAGCCGCTCACGAACTTGCCTTCAATTGTGGGCGGGGTGCCCTCACCCCGCGAGGCATGCGCTGCGAGAGCTGAAACCAGCGGGGTGAGGGCACCCCGCCCACAATTGAAGGCAAGTTCGTGAGCGGCTTTAAGAATCAACATGGTAATGTTAGGTTGAGAAAGTTTCGTGGGTGGCCCCGCTGTGCACGAGGATTTTCGCGAGCGCCTCGCGCCCGCGCAGAATATCGGTCTTCACTTTGCTGAGAGAAATCCGGAGTTTTCGCGCGATCTCGTCGTAGGGCAGATCATCAAAATGAAACAGCACGAGCGGTACGCGTTGGTGCGCGGGGAGTTTTTCCAAGGCACGCTCGAGCCACTGACGCCGCTCGGTGGATTCGACCCCGGTGAAAAAATTTTCCGGTGCCGCGAACTCCACTTCTTTCTCCCCGCCTTCGTCGTCGCGATGGATAAGATCCGAGAAAAAACTCCAGCGCTTCTTGTAGCGCTGAATGTGGTTGATGGAGAGATTGGTCGCCACGGTCTTGAGCCAGCCGCCCGCCGTCGGGCTGGTGCGCAAATCATCAAAACGTTCATAGGCTTTCAGAAACACTTCCTGGGATATATCCTCCGCCTGCGTCTCATTGCCGATGAGCCGCACGGCGGTGGAATAAACCATGTTCTGATAGTTGCGCATGAAAGTGGTGAAATCTAGCGGTGGAGGGGTGACCGGAAGGGTAGTGTGCACAGGAGGTTCATCGTTCACCTGCACTACCCCCGGCTCCGAGACTAAGTCGCAAATTTCTGGCGAAACTTCCTCGGTTTTAATCTTTTCCTGGATCGAACCCGTTTTCGTCGGCTCCTCCTCGGTTTCTTCCTTCATCCGTTGATGAAATCCAGTAAGCGCTTGTTTCGCGCGAGTTTCTGCGGTCTGGAACCGTTTGTCGCTCAGGCCAAGGACATCGATCTTGTCTTGGGGCTTCGCCCAATGCCCGGTTTCGCCGGGTAAACCGTAACCCTGCGTCGTCACCAAGCCACAGGCGAGATTCAGCAGACAGGCCAACCGTTGCCCAGTATTATCCACTTCAGGCCGATGATGGTGGCGCACGGCCGCAACGATTTCGTCCGGGAAGGCCCATTCCTCCAACACCAACGCCGCCACGTCGCTATTGCCGATGCCAAACAACCGCCCTTCCCAAGTCAGATAATCGTGATCGTGATCCGGGCGATAGGCCGGCACCGGATCGTATTGCGCCGCCAGCTGATCGCACACGTAGATCCCGATCGAACGCAGCAGTCCAGCCGTGTAGGCGAGGCGCCCATCCAGGCCGCATTCTTCCGCCAATTGCTCACTCACAAAAGCCGTGCGCACCATATGCTCATGGAGCCGTTCCGCCCCGATGCCGTAATGCTTAAGGGTATGCTCCGCGAGTTGCGTGCCGGCCAAGTACCCCACGAGACGAAAGAGTTCCTGCAAACCCACCCGCTTCACCGCCGCCTCCACCGACCCCACTCTCCGGCTCCCCGTATAAATCGCGCTATTGCTCACCCGCAGGAGGTGCGCGGTCAGCGCCGCATCACTTTTCACGAGAAGGCAGATCTCCTCCAGCGGACTATCGTCTTTGCGCAGCAAATGATCGAGCCGGGCAAAAATCCGGGGGGCCGCAGGCATGGTGCGGGCGATCTCCAGAATTTTGTCACGAATAGGCACGCGGTGGGGAGGGTACAATGCGGAACTCATACTATCGCACCAATCAGCCGCTTCTTAAGCAAGCTGCATGTGCCGATATCGGATTTCAGGAGTAGCGCAGGCTTCCAGCCTGCATCCCCTAAACAGCAGGCAGGATGCCTGCGCTACGCTGCATACCGCGCTTGCCAATTACGCGGTGCTGTTCAGTTTCCATTTCGCACAGGGCCGCGTGCGAAGCTTCATTGTCTCTTCTCACGCACGTCCCCATGCCTCTCCGTTCCGGATTCCATTCCCGCGGCTATCTGCCGCACCTTAAGGTCGAAGGCGCCACCTACTTTGTCACTTTCCGACTGGCGGATTCTCTCCCCAAAGAGGTCTTGCTCCGATTGAAAGCACAGCGCGATGACCTACTCCGCAAAAACAGCCAGCTGCCGCCAGAACTCGTCCATCAGGAACGCGGGCAACCATTCGAAGGGTACGCCTCGGAAATCGATGCGCTGCTTGACCGGTCCAACGGTGAATCTTGGTTGGGCCGCGCATCAATCGCCTCAATCGTAGCATCAGCATTAAATTATTTTGCGTCCACCCACTACGAATTGTCGGCTTGGGTTGTGATGCCCAACCACGTCCATGCCGTCATCCGGCCATTGCTGGAACATACACTAGACGAAATATTACACAGCTGGAAATCCTACACAGCCAACCAAGCCAATCGCTTGCTGAATCGCAGCGGAAACCCATTTTGGCAAAAAGAAACATACGATCACTGGATCCGAGATGAAACCGACCATGCGCATTGCTGCCAGTACACCGAGACGAATCCTGTGAAAGCCGGGCTGTGCGCCCGGCCCGAAGATTGGTGCTGGAGCAGTGCTAGCCAGAAGTAGCAAACGAGTAGCGCAGGCTTCCAGCCTGCCCCTAGAAAGCAGGCAGGATGCCTGCGCTACGCGACCATGGGCAACTTCTGTTCCTTCGCGATAAACCACATCGGCTGACGTTCGTCATCGAGGAGGGGAGTAAGGGCGAGCTTCACCCGGTACAGACTGCCGTCCTTGTGATAGTTGACCAAGGTTTCTTCGCAGGCGCATTTCCCCTGCACCGCCGCCCGGATCCGCGCCACCGCCGCCTGATCTGTCGCCGGTCCCTGCAATAATTGACCGGGCTTTCGCCCCTTGAGCTCAACCAAAGTATAGCCGCACAGCGCCGTGAACGCCGGATTAATCCACTCAATCAAACCTGCCGCATTCGTCACCACCACGGCCTCAGGTTCGGTCGTGGCCGGCAAAATATCGACTGCCCCCAATATTCTCTGCTTCAAATTCGCCGGCAGTGTCGCCACCGCTGGCACCAGTATCATCATCACCGCCGTGGCGGCTTCCTGCAATTCAGCCACATGGCTCTGCAGCGGCTGATGAAACTCCAGGATCAATTCAAAGTTCTCCCGCTCCAAGGCGGTCATAGCCCCGGCAACATAAAGAGCCGCGCGATCCTGGAGTACCTCTGCAAGCATGGAGAATGGGTACGGCCATTAGCCCGACAGTCAAAACCGAATCGCTGATCCGAAGTTCAACGAGGCAAATACAGGGCATCAAACTGCCCTTTGCCATTTACGTAGGTGGCGCGCTCGTCGCGCCACGTTGCGAGGCAAGCTCGCAACCTACTTCGGAAAGATGACGAGTTCGCACGTCGTGCGCGCCCCGCCCCAGCATTAATGCCCGGCGCCGGCCTGGTGCTCTTGAATATATTCCTGCTTCAGGCCGAGTTTTTCCGGAGCGTGCAACACCAGCATCTTCATCCGAATATCACCCGGCACCGAGGCCGCCGTCGCTTTCGAAACCACCACCATCAACGTAATCGCCAGAGGCACCGTCCAGATGGCCGGCTGCTCACAGAGAATGCGGAGCAGCGGGTGCTGCGCCCAGAAACCATTCAGCGGCGCGAAGCCCGCGAAGACTTTGCCCATCGGTCCCTTGTCGAGCGAGAGGGTGCTGACATTCGTCAGCGCCGCCGCGCACAATGCGCACAAGCCACCGGTCAACATGCCCGTCGCCGCGCCCTTCATCGTCATCCCGCGCCACCACACACTCATGAAGAGCAGAGGGAAATAACTCGCCGCCGCGATGGCGAAGGCTTGTCCGACCATGAAATTGATTTCCAGAAACTCGACGAAGCAGCCGAGCGTAATTGCTACCGCGCCGATCAACACGGCCGCGAATTTAAACGCCACCATCCGCTCGGCCGCGTTGGAATTCGGCCGCAACATCCGGCCATAAACGTCGTGCGCCAGCGCCCCGGTCATCGACACCAGCAGCCCGCTGAACGTGCTCATGAACGCCGCAAATGCTCCCGCGCAGGTGATGCCACTCAGAATCGAGCCGAGCACGCCGAATTTTTCACTGAGCAACGTGGGCAATTTCAAGACGACTTGATCAGTGCCCTTGATGCCGGAGAGTCCGGTATAAAGTTCCGGCATAAGATTGCGTCCGATCACCCCGAAGATCGGCGGGAATACATAAAACACCCCGATCAAAATCATCACCCACATCGTGGTGCGTTTCGCGGCCACGCCGTCGGGATTCGTGTAGAAGCGCACCAAAATATGCGGCAGACCCGCCGTGCCGCACACGAGCGCGATGATGAGCGAGTAAGTATAAAGCAGCGAATACGGCCGCTGATGTTCGGCCAGATACGCCGCGCGTTCCTCGGCTGGCCGAGCATTGGCGGCCGCGTTGACCGCCTTGGTGGTGAGCGGACCGAAGGGCGAAACCCAGTAGGCATCCTTCGGCGCTTTCTCGACGAGCGGCTTCCGCTCAACCTTGAAACCGGGCTCGCTGACCCCGGAACCGGCCCCAACGAGGCCGGCTACCGCTACGACCGGTGCCTTCGTCTGATTGGCCGCCAGGTGCGAACCATAAAATCCATAAACCGACATCAACACGAAAATCGGCAGGCTGATCGCGAACGCCTTGATCCAATACTGCACCGCCTGAATCAGCGTGATCCCCTTCATGCCGCCGAGCGCCACATTGAGCGTGATCACCGCGCCCACCAGCACGACGCCGACCCAATACGGTAACCCCGTCGAACCATCGGCCCAGGTAATGTTTTGAAAAATATACGCGAGCGTCGTGCCCGCGCCTTTCATCTGCGGCATCGTGTAGAAAAATCCGATGAACAACACGAAGCACACCGCGATCTTGCGGAAAACGGGCGAGTCAAACCGGCCTTCGGCGAAATCGGGAATCGTGTACGCGCCGAACCGGCGCAGCGGCCCCGCGATAAACAAAAGCAAAAACAAATAGCCGCACGCGTAACACACCGGATACCACAGCGCATCGTAGCCGCTCGACATCACCATACCGGCCACCCCCATGAAAGAAGCGGCCGAAAGGTATTCGCCGGAAATCGCCGAAGCGTTCCAGCCGACCGATACCGAGCGTCCTGCCACGAAAAAATCACTCGCCGTCTTCGAAGTCTTCGCCGAGCGAAACCCCATCCAAAGCGTCACCACCACGGTGATGAACGAAAAACCAAAGATCCACGGATCGATGCCACCCAGCAGACCGCTGGCCGCAGCTATAAAAGGAGAAGTGTACATGGCTTAGTTTCCCTTCCGTTCGTTGTTCACCTGCCGAACTTCATCCTCTTCCAACCAAATGGAGCGGCGAATAAAGATCCAGGAGATCGCCCAAACGGCAGGGAAAAACAACACGCCCAGCACGAGCCACGTGAGGGTGAAGCCACCCACGCGCGTCGCCATGAGTTCCGGCGCAAAGTAATTCGCCAGAGGCAAACCGAGCAGCACGACCAGAAAGGCCGCAGCACAGGCAATGGAAAGTTTAAGCTGTCGGCGCATTAACGCATGAAGAAACTCTTCACTATGCACCGCATCGTGGGGCGGAGGGGTAATTGGCATCGGCGCTAGTATGGATAATGCCCACCCGCCGACGGCAACTCTTAACTGCGATGATCTGTCATTACGTCGGCAAGACACCAAGTTGTGGGCGGGGTGCCCTCACCCCGCGACACCTGCGCCTCGAAACCTTTCCCCGAGCCATGTCCCACTCCACTACTCTCACGCCGCTTTCGACCACTCGATCTGCGCGACTTTATCGTATTGCTTCCGGGCCTGCTCGAGCGTGTCGATCCAATCCTCTTCCTTAAGTCCGGCCATTGCCCGCATCTGGGCGTCGTTTCGCCAGCAAGTTTCTTCGCCAGGCAAGGCACAACCCCATTCGGCCGCGATCGCACAAGCCAAATGCATCTGCGCCGTGCTGACCGCATGGGGCGACGACGCATCGGGCGCGAGATGCCCGCGCATCGTCTCCACCGTGGCCGAAGAAAACCTCCAGTGATCCAGCAATACCGCCGAAACTTCCACCGCTGTCAGGCCATGCACCTCGCGCTCCCACGCATGCAAATCCGGCCGATCCGTCGGACCAGGATAGCTCACGCCACCGGGATAATTATTAAGCACGACCTTGCCGATATTACGCAGCAAGCCCGTGGCGTAAGCCGCGCCCACATCTCCGCCGACATGCTTGGAAAAAGCCGACATCAACATACCGATCCCCACCGCATTCTCCCACAGCAGGGTGGCGGGAATTTGAAACAGCTCCAATTCACCTTGAAAACTTTGCCGCGCCACGGCGAGTCCCACGATTTGCTGCAGTTCCGCCAAGCCCACCCGCGAGATGGCATCATCGAGTGATTGGCAGGAGTTTTTCATCCCGTAGAGCACGCTGTTGCTCAGCCTGATCACTTGAAAAGTAAGCGACGGGTCGACTTGGACCAGTTTCACGATATCGGCCAGATCCGCATCCGGATCACGCAGCAAAGCCTGTAAACGCCCGAAAATACCCAGCCCCGGCGGCAGCTGAGTTCCAATCGTAATAATGGTGTCGTGGCCCAAACTCATAGCGAGAGTCCCTCCCTATCGGCACAAACCCTACTCCACTGAAGTATTCGTTACGGGCTCACGATCAGTCCTCTACTTGCTCTAAGTTCACCACGTGGATTTCACATACGGCGTGATCACTCCAGAAAGTCACCAGCCATTCGCCCAGTAAGAGCACTTCGTTGCTCCGTCCGGTTGCATCGAGTTGCTGGAAGTCGCCTTTGCCAAACGGGGCCGCTTTCACCCCATCGAGCAACACAAGCAGTCGCCGTCGATTAGCACCCCTCGTGGCGGCCAAGGTAGCCCAAGCCCGCTCGTGCAAAATCACTTCGTACGCAGGCACGGGGGAGGCTCAACTGTTGTCCAAGCGCTGCTTTGCCTCGGTTAAACGGACGCCAAGACCTGCGTCAATGTCCGCGTGCCGTTGGGCCAGTTCCTTCTGATACTCGGGATTTTCCGTCCGCAGTAAGTGCTTTAAAAAAGCCATCGCCTTAACCCGCTCTTCATGCGGGAGCTGCTCAATTTGCGGTTTGAGTTCGGTGAAAACCATGCCCTCAAGCTGCACTCGTCTTCGTTTATCTGCAAGCTCAGCTTTGCTCTTGCCACCCCCCTCAACTGCTCATCCGGCAAATCAGCAGCTCGCGCTCGAACAGCATTTCCTTGGGCAAATGCGCGTGCAGATCGATGAAGAGTTCTTCGTGACCCAGCACCTCGGCGCGCCACGCGGCCCGATCGAAAGCCTGCAACTCCTCGAACTTCTCACGCGGGAAATCCATGCCTTCCCAATCCAGATCCTCATAACGCGGCATCCAGCCAATGGGCGTTTCCTTGGCGCGACTGCCACCTTTGGCCCGGTCAACGATCCATTTCAACACGCGCATGTTGTCCGAAAAACCGGGCCACATAAACTTCCCTTCCTTGTCTTTGCGAAACCAGTTCACATGGAAAATGCGCGGCGTCTCGGTGAGATTGCGCTGCATCTTGATCCAGTGCCGAAAATAATCCCCCATGTGGTAGCCGCAGAACGGCAGCATCGCGAACGGATCGCGCCGCACTTTGCCAATCGTGCCCGCCGCCGCCGCCGTCATCTCGGAACCCATCGTCGCACCCACGTAGACGCCGCTCGACCAGTTGAACGCTTGGAAAATCAACGGCATCGTCGTCGCACGCCGGCCGCCGAAAATAAACGCGCTGATCGGCACGCCCTCCGGTTTCTCCCAATCCGCATCGATGGTCGGACATTGTGAAGCAGGAGCAGTGAAACGGGAATTCGCATGCGCTGCCTTCGCTCCGGTCTGGAGCGCCAGCTCGGGTGTCCAGCGTTTGCCCTGCCAATCGATGCACTCGGCCGGAGCCTCACCGGTCATCCCCTCCCACCAGACGCCGCCGTCCGGCGTCAACGCGACATTCGTGAAAATCGTATTCTTCGCCAGTGCGGCCATGGCATTCGGATTCGTGGAGTTGCTGGTGCCCGGCGCCACGCCGAAGAAACCGGCCTCGGGATTGATCGCGCGCAACCGGCCTTCGGCGTCGGGCTTGATCCACGCGATATCGTCGCCCACCGTCCAGACCTTCCAACCCTTTTTCGAAAAATTCTTCGGCGGAATGAGCATGGCAAAATTCGTTTTCCCGCACGCACTGGGAAACGCCGCCGCGACATAAGTTTTTTCTCCCTGGGGATTTTCCACGCCCAAAATCAGCATGTGCTCCGCCATCCAGCCCTCGTCGCGTGCCATCGCGCTGGCAATCCGCAGCGCAAAACATTTTTTCCCGAGCAGCGCATTGCCGCCATAGCCCGAACCATAGCTCCAGATCTCCCGCGTCTCGGGGAAATGCACGATATATTTTTCCTTGTTGCACGGCCAGGTGACATCCGCCTGCCCTTTCGCCAACGGCATTCCGACCGAGTGCATACAGGGCACGACGCGTTTGAAGTTTTTATCGATCAGATTAAAAACCTTCTGCCCAATGCGGGCCATGATGCGCATATTGACGACCACGTAGGCTGAATCCGTCAGTTGCACGCCGATCTGCGACATGGGCGAACCGATCGGGCCCATGCTGAAAGCCAGCACGTACATCGTCCGGCCCTGCATGCAACCGGTGAAAAGTCCGCGCAGCGTTTTCTTCATCTCATAGGGATTCACCCAATTATTCGTCGGGCCGGCGGAGTCCTTCGATTGACTGCAAATATAGGTGCGATCCTCGACGCGGGCCACATCGCTCGCATCCGAACGCGCGTAGTAACAGCCCGGCCACTTGTGCTGATCCAGTTTCGTGAAGGTGCCGTTGGCCACCAAGAGCGAGCACAGATTTTCATATTCCTCCGGCGAACCATCGACCCAATGGACGGCCTCCGGCTGGCACAGGGCCGTCATTTTATTCACCCATTGAATAAGGTGAGGATTGCTGCTCAGGGGCTTTGACGAGAAGCTTTTCATCAGCCCACTATCACTGCGGCCAAAAAAGTGTAAACGCGAAACACTGCTCGTCTCTTGTGAATTAGTGCGAGTATTTTGACTTCCCGGTTGCTGCACGCCCGCTTCTAACTAAACCACCAAGCTGACCCTATGAACAAGCTCTGCATTTTTGCCGGCACGACAATCTTCAGCTATGTGGGTTGGTACTTGGGCGAATTGATCGGATTGGAATTTGTCGGATGTTTCCTGGTGAGCGGAGTCGGCAGCATCTTCGGCGTCTGGGCCGGCTGGAAAGTCGCGCAGAAATACAACTGACGACGGTTTTACGGTAACTTGCAGTTATACAGTATGTCTCCCCAATAAAATCGCCCGCACGGGAGAGGAAGAGGAACTCCAAAAGTATCGGCATATTCCAGTCCTGACATGACGACTCGACAGCGGCCCGCACTTGCCGATTCAATGCCCCGATGTCCAAGTCCGCCTCAAAATCACGACTGAAACCTTCACTCGACTGGCTGCTCGTGTTCGTCCCTGTCGCCATCGCGTTCCGCTATGTGCCGAGTTGGAAGAATGACACGGCGCTATTCATCGTCTCCGCCTTGGCCATCATCCCGATCGCCGGTTGGATGGGCCACGCCACCGAACAACTGGCCCATCGCATGGGCGAAGGTATCGGCGGGTTGCTCAACGCCTCCTTCGGTAATGCCGCCGAACTCATCATCGCACTGATGGCGTTGCGCGCAGGCCATATCGAAGTGGTAAAGGCCTCGATCACCGGCTCGATCATCGGCAATCTCCTGCTCGTACTCGGCGTATCAATTTTCGCGGGCGGCATGCGATTCAAGACCCAAAAATTCAACCGGACGGCTGCCCGCGCCTCCTGCACCGCGCTGATTTTGGCCGCAGCCGCCCTTGTCATCCCGACGGTATTTCATTTTTCCGCTGCACGTTCTCCCGGCGGCTGGACCCCCGAGGCTGAGCAACAACTCTCCCTCGCCATCGCGATCGTGTTGATCGCCACCTACGGCGCCATTTTGATATTTTCCCTGGTGACGCACAAGCAACTCTTCGTCGGTGGCGAAGCGGATATCGCCGATTCCCCCGAAGCCGCGAGCGATAGCCATGAGGAACCGTGGTCCATCGGCAAAGCTGTGACGGTCCTCTTCATCGCCACCTGCACTGTGGCGTGGGTCTCGGAATTCCTCGTTGGCGCAGTCGAAGCGGCGCAACATTCCCTCGGCGTGACGGAGGTATTCGTCGGCGTGATCATTGTCGCCATCGTCGGCAACGCCGCGGAGCACTCCACCGCCATCACCATGGCATTGAAAAATAAAATGGACCTCGCGCTCGGCATTGCGGTGGGCTCGAGTTTACAGATCGCACTCTTCGTCGCGCCGGTGCTCGTGTTCGCCAGTTATCTTTTCCCGCACCAACTGAATCTCGAATTTTCCTTGCCGGAGGTCGCGGCAGTCGTGATCGCGGCTTTTGTGACCGACCAGATTGCGGGCGATGGCGAGTGCAACTGGCTCGAAGGCGTGCAACTCCTCGCGCTCTACGCCATCATTGCCCTGCTGTTTTATTTCCTGCCGGCCACGCACTGAACGTTGACTCGGGTAGAGTGCCGGGACATCAGCAGTACGCACGGGCTGTGCCGGTAAAGTCAGATCTCATCAAGCAATAGGACCGATACGACTCATAAGTCATATAGGTCTTATAAGTCCTATCCCCAAACCCCCGATGCCCACCCCTGCCGCCGGATTCATCCCGCCTCACGGCCACTACCGCGAGCTACTCTCTTACCAAAAATCGGAAATCGTTTTCGATCTCACCCACCGCTTCTGCGAACGTTTCCTAAAGAGAGGGGATCGCACCATCGACCAGATGGTGCAGGCAGCCCGCTCGGGAAAACAAAACATCGCCGAAGGCTCAAAAGCCTCCGGCACTTCAAAAGAGATGGAGATTAAACTCACCAACGTCGCCCGCGCCAGCCTCGAGGAACTGCTCATTGATTACCAAGACTACCTCAGAGTGCGCGATTTCCCTCTCTGGGATAAAGATTCGAAAGAGGCCCTCTATGTTCGGAAACTGGGAGCAAAGCCCCATGCGACCTATGAGTCCTATAGGCCTTATGTAGACACCCGGCCACCGGAAATAATCGCCAATATCGCGATCTGTCTGATCCATCAGGCCAACTTCCTCCTCGACCAACAGCTCCGGCAACTGGAGCAGGCTTTCCTCAAAGAAGGCGGCCTCCGCGAACGCATGACCAAAGCCCGCCTGCAAAGCCGCCGCCGGCAGTCCTGAAAGATTCTCATCCTTGCGCCATTGCCTGCCCGGCCAGCCAACCCGTGGTCCAGGCGTTCTGAAAATTAAATCCGCCCGTGATGCCGTCGATATCGAGAAACTCTCCTGCAAAATGCAGCCCGGGCACCAGCCGGCTTTCCATCGTCTTAAAATCCACCTCGCTCAACTTCACCCCGCCACACGTCACAAATTCTTCCTTGAACGTACTCTTGCCCGACACCGAAAATTCGCCGGCCACGATCTGCGCGGCCAACGCCCGCAACGCCGCTCCGGGCACGACGGCCCATTGTGTTTCCAGTTTCAACCCGGCGGCCATCAGTAATTTTTCCCACAACCGCGAAGGCAATCCCACCGGACACCACGTCCCGAGCTGCTTCTTCGGATTGTTCGCCCGTGCCCGTTCCAGCTCGGCGCACAGCGCCTCGACGTTAAATGGCGGCGCCCAATTCACCCGCAGTTTGAAGCGGTAGTCGCAGTCGTGCAGTACCCGCGCGCCCCACGCCGACAGCTTCAATACCGCCGGCCCGCTCAAACCCCAATGCGTCACGAGCAAGGGCCCGCGCTCTTTTAATTTCGTGCCCACCACCTCGGTGATCGCTTCCTCCACCGAGACGCCCGCCAGATCCTTCAGACGCGCATCCTCGATATTAAAAGTGAACAACGACGGCACCGGCTCCTCAATCGTGTGCCCAAATTGTCGCACCACCGCAAAGCCCACATTCGATTTGTTCCCCCCCGTCGCCAGCAACAACCGGTCGCACGACACGATCGCTCCATCCGTGAGCGTAACTTGCAAAGGTGGAACGCGGCCTCCGGACGCGTTTTCCCCGTGCGCAGCGGTTTCAACCCGCCCTACCCTTTTCACTCCGCAGCCGGTCCGAATCGTCACGCCTGCTTTCCGCGCGGACTCCATTAAACAATCCACGATCGTCTGCGAATGATCACTCTCCGGAAACATCCGCCCATCCGCCTCGATCTTTAATTTCACCCCGCGCGCCTCGAACCACGCCACCGTGTCGCGCGGCTGCCAGCGGCTGAAAGCGCCCAACAATTCACGGGAGCCGCGCGGATAACGCTTCACCAATTCGCGGGGCTCGAAGCAGGCGTGGGTGACATTGCAGCGCCCGCCGCCGGAAACTTTCACCTTCGCCAGCAAGTGCGCCGTGGCCTCGCAGATCGTGACGCGGCAATTCGGCGCTGCTTCCGCGCAGGCAATCGCGGCGAAAAATCCGGCCGCACCCCCGCCCACCACGATGATCTGCTTGCTCATGCCGCCAGCGTTTACAGCCGGCTGCCGTTTGTCGAAAAAGAAAGCGCCGCGCTCTACCCCTAGATCGCGGCGCGCACCCCACACGCTGGGTTATCCCGAGCGGGAAATTATTTATTTTCCGAAGCTGCCGGAGCCTCGTCATCGTGATGAGCCCGGTGCTCCTTCATTTTCTCTTTCATTTCATCGGCTTTCTTCTGCTGCTCGGGGGTCATCAGCGCACGACGCTGATCTTCGGAATTCTTGCGGATGTCCTGAGCTTTCGCGTGTTTTTGCTCCTTCGAAAGCGCCGCGTCTTCATGCACCGCCTTCAGCGCCTCGCGTTCCTGTTGATGCAATGCCTTCATTTTAACCTGCTGGTCGGCGGTCAATCCCAGCGCCTTGGCCATGCGGTCGCCCCGTTCTTTATCGTGCCGGCGGTGCTGTTCAGGTTGTTCAGAGTTGAGCGTGGCCGGGGCGGGAGCGGGCGCATCTGCCGCCCGAACGAGACTGAAAGCACCGACGCCGGCGCCGAGGGATAAGACCAATAATTTAACGATGTTTTTCATAGAGGGAAACGAGTTGAATGAGGAATGGTTTGAACGAGGGAAATGACGAAAGACGTAACGCGTGGTTTCATTTGTTTCCCGGATTAATTTCCGCTCCGGCTGTAACCGCCTCCGACCATTCGCCGTCGCGCGGCAACCTTTCCTCAAGCTCGGCTTTACAGTGACGCAGGGGGACTGCACAGTGCCCGCCCATGATCGAAGTAAACCGCCTCACCAAACGCTATGGTGATTTCACCGCCGTACAGGATTTATCATTTACCGTCCAACCGGGCGAAGTCATGGGCCTCGTCGGGCCGAACGGCGCGGGCAAAACCACCACGCTGCGCTGCGCCACCGGCATCATCCCGGCCTCCGCCGGCACCTTGCGCGTCGCCGGTATCGATCTCGCCTCCGATCCTGTCGCGGCCAAACGCCAACTCGCGTTTTTCCCCGATGAACCCCGCCTTTTCGAGCACTTGACCGTGCGCCAACACCTGGCCTTTGCCGCGAAAATCTACGAAGTACACCGCCACGAGGCTCGTGCGGACGCCCTGCTCGCCGAACTGGAAATCGCCGACAAAGCCGACCAGCTCCCCGGCGAACTCTCCCGCGGCATGAAGCAAAAACTCGTCATCGCCTGCGGCCTGCTCCACTCACCCAAGGTCCTCTATTTCGACGAACCGCTCACCGGCCTCGATCCGCTTGGCATCCGCCGGATGAAGGACACCATCAAACGCCTCGCGCGCGAAGAAGGCGCCGCGATCATTTTAAGTTCCCACCTGCTCAGCCTGCTCGAGGAAGTCTGCACCCACGTCCTCATCATGAAAAAAGGCGAACGCATCGCCCTCGGCACCTTGCCGGAAGTCGTCGCGCAATTCAGCAACGGCGAACCCAACGTCAGCCTCGAGGAAGTTTTCATTCGCGCCACAGGTGGTTCGGAAAACTAAGCGCATCCATGCAATCAAAATCGAAAAGCCGAGTGTCCGGAGCCACACCAAAAGGTGAACCAACTGACCGCGTTTTTGGCCGTTGGTTTTGCTGCGCCGTTCAGGCTCTCAGCTCTCAACTTTGGACTCTCAACTGAATTATTCCGACTAAGTGCCATGCACGTCTTTCGCGCCCTGCTTTATCTGCGACTCATGTCGCTGCACAATGTCCTCCGCAGCCAACTGCGCCGCATGCGCCAACCGAAGTATCTCGTCGGCGCCGCTGCCGGCGCGGCGTATTTTTGGTTTTTCCTTTTCCGCAAAGTGGGACCGGGCAGCCCCAATCAAGTTTTCAGCGTGATGTTTGGCGAAGGCCGGGCCGAATTATTCGCCGCCGCGATCATGACGCTCTTCCTGCTGATCACTTGGATCACACCCGGGGATAAACCCGGACTCGCCTTCACCGAAGCCGAAGTCGCGTTTCTTTTTCCCGCGCCTCTTTCCCGGCGCCAACTCATCCACTACAAACTGATCAGCGGCCTGATGATGACGCTGTTCGGCGCCGTGTTTTTCACGCTGCTCTCGAGCGGCACTCGCGGCAACTGGCTCGGTGCCCTGCGCCACCTCGGCGCGTGGTGGTCGATCAACGCCATCCTCTCCCTCCACAACATCGCGGCGGCCCTCACCATCACTCGCCTCTCCACCACCGGCTTCAGCACGGGGCGCCGCCGACTCGTCATTTTAAGTCTGATCCTCGCCGTGGTGGTGACGGCTGCGTATTTTATCAACCGCGACGGCTGGACCTCGCTGCAACCGCTGCTCTGGCCCGCGCGACTCGCCGTGCGGCCGTTCCTCGCCGATTCCCTCGCCCACTATCTGCTCGCGCTGGTCCCGGCCTTCGGTCTCGTCGCCCTGCACTACTTCTGGATTCACCGCCTGGAGACGCCCTTCGAGGAAGCCTCAATCGCGCAGGCCCAGAAACTCGGCGAGCGCATCGCCCGGCTTCGCTCCGGCAAAGGTCTGCAACTCGGCGGCAAAGCCAAGGCGCAGCGCGGCCCTTTTCACCTCAGTGATCGGCTGCCCGTGGAAGCCGCCTTCCTCTGGAAAAATCTCCTCGCCGCACCCGCCTGGCTCAATCGCAAGATTTTCTTCGGCGTGGCGGCGCTTATTTATTTCGGCATCACCTGGCTGCAGCATCGCCCGGATTTCGACGGCCCCAAAGTAGCCGGGGTCGCCGCTGGCGTCTCCCTCGTCATGCTGGTTTATCTGCTGGTCTTCGGGCCGCAACTCGCCCGCAACGATCTGCGCGGCGACATCATGAACGCCGATATGCTCAAAGCCTACCCGCTCCCCGGCTGGCGCATGGTACTCGGCAGCCTGCTCGCCCCCACCGTAATTCTAACCGGGATCGCCTGGCTTCTTCTCTTTGCGGCGGGACTGGCCCTGCCCGCACCCGGTGAAGGCAAGGCCCTTTGGTTCACTCCCCAATTCAGAATCGCCACCGCCGCCGCCCTCGCCGTCATCATGCCCGCTCTCTGCGCGGTGCAGTTGCTCGTGCCCAACGCCGCCACGCTCCTTTTCCCTGCGTGGGCCCAAACCGCCCGCTCGATGGGCGGCGGCATGGATGTGATGGGCCAGCGGATGATTTTTTTCGTCGGTCAAATTATCTGTCTCATCGTCGCCCTGCTCCCCGCCCTCGCCCTCGGAGGCGGCACGATTTTTCTGACCCAATGGCTGATCGGCCTGCCTGCCGCCATCGTCTTGGCCGTGGTGCCGGTACTTGCCGTCTTCATTGGGGAAATCTGGCTCGGCGTCTGGTGGCTCGGCCAACGCTTCGAAAAACTCGACCTCACCTCCGAACTGCGACCGTAGCAGAGCCTGAAGTCGAGAGCCCGACTCCTAAGAAACTGAATTTTGCAGGGCCGGCCCTCGCCGCCGTGCCGAAAGATTTTCGCATCAAACCGGCGCGCCGACAAGCGGCGGCCCTACATCAACCGCAGCTTCGGCTTGGCTCTAAACTCTCAGCTCCGAGGAAACAGTTTTTCCTGTTGAGCTGTAGGAGGGGCTTTATGCCCCGATTCGAAAATCTAGCCGCAAAGATCGGGGCATAAAGCCCCTCCTGCAGTTTGTTTCGTCACGCCACGGGCAAAAGCCTTTCGCGGCCCAGGCTGATTTTGTTCCGTCCGATTTTTGCGCCCTCTGCGCTCTCTTGCGGCCAACCTCATGCTCCCCTAGCGGAGTGCCCTCACCCTGCGGATAGACACTCTCGCCGATCACCCAAACATCCTGATTTTATTTGCCACAATGAACGCAAAGGCTCGACCGCCATCGCTCATTTTCAGGCGTCTATAGACGCGTGGGGATTCGTTCCCTCCCATCTTTGCGCTCTCTGCGCTCTCTTGCGGCCAACCTCATCATCCCCTTGTGGGCGGGGTGCTCTCAACAAACAAATCTCAAGGCTATCTCCATGCTGTTTCACTTCTCCTTTTTGCGTGTTTTTGTGCTTTTTGTGGCC
>JANYCF010000026.1 GCA_025360455.1 Opitutaceae bacterium
CCATCAAGCCCATGCAGCAACGGAACATCCTCATCAATCGCATGAATGAGTTTATCGCCAACGTAGCCGGGATTACCGGTTAAAAAAATAACCGTCTCATGGAGATCCTGCTTCCAAAACGAATTAATGCGGAAGGGTTGCTGCCCTTTCTGGCGGCTCTCGCCATGCCTCCACCCGGAGAGCCAGTGGTCGTTGATTTCGGGAGTCTGCAATGGGTTTCACCGGCAGCTCTGGCGGCACTGGCGAGTGGGGTGGAACGTTGGCGGCGGGCGCAGCACCCGGTGATTTTTCGGGGTTTGGAGCAATGCACCATTACTGAGTATCTGCAGCGGATGGATATTCTGCGGGTGTGCGACGTGGATCTGCCGGAACATTTCAAGCGGCACGAAGCCAAAGGTCGGTTTGTCCCGGTACAACGGGTGGAGACGCCGGTTGATGTCATGGGTAGTGCGATGGCCGCATGCATCGCTCCGGGCGGAGAAGACTATGGGCATCCAATGAGCGCCCTCTATGATTTCATCTGGTACGTCATCACCGAGACGGCCAACAACGTGCGCCAGCATAGCGGCGGCGTGGGCTACGCTACGGCGCAGGTTACCCAAGCGGAGGGTTTCGTGCGCCTGGCGATCGCGGACAACGGTCGCGGCATTCGGCAGAGTTTTATCAATGCAGGTCTGCCATGGGCGGCGGCGTTGGATGACGTCGGTGCGATTCGCAAGGCCTTGCAGCCATTGGTGTCGAGCAAGGGAACGCCCACCAATGAGGGTGTTGGGTTAACGCTGAGCACCGGACTGGCCAAATTAGCGAAAGCTTGGATGTTGATTGTGAGTGGTCGTGGCTTGGTCCGTCTTTTACCAGATGGGGAACAAGAATTTGAGGAATTGCCCAACGGTGGTTTTTATCACGGCACGTTGGTGGCGCTGACGTTCAAGCAGGCCCACATCTCTGATTTCGCCGAGTTGCTGACGACCGCAAAGCTGGATGCTGGACTCTTGCAATCGCCCGGTACACAGGGCAACTTCCGGTCATGAAACAGGAACTGTCGCTATCCAGTGATTTCGGAGTGCATCTGGCGGATGGAGCCGCAGCGGCGGCCTATCGTGCAACTCGGATCGAACCTTACGTCGGAATTTGCGATGAAGTGGTGTTGAATTTCACCGGAGTGCGGCATGCGAACAGTTCATTCATCAATGCGTTGATCGCCGGTGTCGTGGAGCAACACGGTCAGGACGTGCTCAAAGTTTTGGTGTTTAAGGGATGCAATCCGGTCGTGCGGGTGTTGGTCGAAGGCGCGATTTCCCTCGGCTTGCAAAAGATCGAAGGTCGCATCGACGCCTGAGCATGGTGCCGGACTCCAACTTCGGCTTCTTAGCTAAGGAGTGGCCCGATCTGCCGTCGCGGCAAGTAAGGCGGAGTCGAACGCCAATACTGATCCAGGGAACGCGCGTTTCTACGCGCGGTGCACATTGGAACTGGCGGTGAGCTGGCGCCGAGCCGGGCTTTGAGCGCCTGAAGAAGCAGGTGGTCGCCATCGCCGGGTTGTTGGAGGAAAAATCCAGCAACCCAATGGTCCACGCCCAGCTCGCGCACATCCAGGAAATTCAGAGCGATGAATGGTGGCGCGACATTACCGTTCCAATGCTGGAACAGACGCGCAAACGGCTGCGTCTGCTGGTGAAACTGATTGAGAAGAGACAACGCAAGCCCATCTACACGGACTTCGAAGATGAGCTGGGCGGAGAGGAGACGATCGAACTCTCGGTGTTTACCGAGAGCAATGAATTTGAACGCTTCCGCACGAAAGCTCGGGCGTTTCTGAGTAAACACGAGTCGCACATCGCCATTCAAAAGCTCCGGCTCAATCAGCCGCTGCCCAAGATGGATCTCCAGGAGCTGGAGCGCATGTTGGCCGCAAGCGGTGTTGGCTCGGTTGCGGATGTCGCCAAGGCCAAGAGCAAAAATAAAGGGCTCGGCATATTCGTCCGGTCGTTGGTTGGCTTTGACCGCGAGTCGGCCAAGAGAGCGTTTTCCGGTTTTCTGGCGCTCACATATTTATCCGCCAATCAGATCGAATTCATTAACATGGTGATCGACCACCTCACAGCACAGGGCTTCATGGACGCTTCGCTGCTCTATGAATCACCGTTTACCGATCTCAGTCCGCAGGGACCGGAGGGACTCTTTTCACCCGAACAAGTTGGTGCATTGCTGTCCATTTTGGAGGAAGTCCGGTCGCGTGCGTTGGGCTGAGCGAATTTTGCTCATTCCCCCTGTACGCTGGCTTTGAAGGTGGATGAGCAAACTGGATGGATAAGAAACCACGCTCCAGACTATTTCATGCTTAAAGATGACTGGAGTTATTTTCTTTTGCAATCTGTCGCGGCTGAAACTCTATAGTTAACCTATGAGCCAATACCTGCCCGACCCCAAGCGTTACGAAGCCATTCCCTATGCCCGCTGCGGACGCAGTGGTTTGAAACTGCCCCGCATTTCCCTCGGATTGTGGCATAATTTTGGCGGCGTCGATCAGCTGGAGAATCAGCGCGCACTGCTGCGTCGGGCCTTCGATCTTGGTATCACTCATTTCGATCTGGCCAACAACTACGGCCCGCCTCCTGGCTCTGCCGAGGAAAATTTCGGCCGGATCATGAAACTCGATTTTGCCGGTTATCGTGACGAACTGATCATCTCCACCAAGGCGGGCTACGATATGTGGCCGGGTCCGTACGGCGATTTTGGCTCGCGGAAATACCTCCTCGCCTCACTCGACCAGAGTCTGAAGCGCATGGGTCTGGATTACGTTGATATTTTTTATTCGCATCGGCCCGATCCGGAAACTCCTCTCGAGGAAACCATGGGCGCCTTGGCGACAGCTGTGCAATCCGGTCGCGCACTCTACGCGGGACTTTCGAATTACAAGGCCGAGCAGACCAAGCAGGCCGCCGCTATTCTGAAGAGCCTCGGCGTGCCGCTGCTCATTCACCAGCCGAAGTACAATATGTTTGACCGCTGGGTGGAGCCCGAGCTGCTGCCCGCTTTGGCGCAGATCGGCGCCGGTTGTATTCCGTTTTCGCCGCTCGCGCAGGGTTTGCTGACCAACCGTTACCTTCAGGGCATTCCCTCTGATTCTCGAGCGGGCCGGCCGACCGGTTTTCTCAAGGCGGAGGGCATCACGCCCGCCGCGTTGGTCAAGGTGCAGGCGCTGAACGATGTCGCGCAGAAACGCGGTGCCACGCTGGCTCAACTCGCTACCCTCTGGTTGCTGCGTCGTGCTGAAGTGACCACGGTATTGATCGGCGCCAGTAAGATCGCGCAGATCGATGATATCCATGGCGCGCTCAAGCAACCGGCTCTGGCGGCGGATGAGTTGGCTAAAATTGAAACGATTCTCGCGGGTTGAGGTGTTCCTCGGGTTGCCGTGAGTCGTGAGTTTGCCTACGGTGAGCGCCAGCGAGCAGAAGAAAAATCACTCGCTGGCGCTCGTGGCTACACGAACCGGAAATATCTGGCGGGGTGGTGGCATTCAAGACCGAGCCAGCTCGCTCCCACAGGACCAAACCAAGCCGAAGCAAACTTCGGAATATCAGACGCGCAGAGAGTTAATCCCCGACGGGTTTGGGTGCACACGGGCACGCTCGATCATCCTTCCGCCTTGAGTAACGATCAATCCGGGAGAATGGTGGTGGTTAAGACCGAGACAAAAGCGTCGATATAGTCGACGCAGCCTCACCCTGCGTTGTTCGACTCATTTCTGCCTCACCATGAAACTACTACTCGCCTTGGTATTAATTGCTCCGGCCTCAATGGTATATGCGGCGGCCGATGCGCCCGCCGTATCACCTGCGGCCGTCAGTCTGGAGAAGGTTTCTCCGGCCGAATTAAACGCTTTGTCGGTTCAGGCGGAAAAGGAACTGCGTGAGAATATCCTGCCGTTCTGGCTCAAGCATACGCGGGATCGCGAACACGGCGGCTTCTATGCTTTTATCGGCGAGGATATGACGGTGAATGATGACCAACCTCGCGGGGCGCTGCTTACGAGCCGGATTCTTTGGACCTTCTCCGCCGCCTACCGGAAGTATCATGACCCTGAGTACCTCGAGATGGCGCAGTGGGCTTACCAGGATTTGGTGAACCGATTTATCGACAAGAAATACGGCGGCTTGTTTTGGAGCGTAGCACTCGATGGAAAACCGGTCGATGCCCACAAGCAAATTTACGGTCAGGTTTTCGGGATCTACGCACTCGCCGAATATTATGCGGCGACGGGCGGGAAGAAGGGGGATGATCAGGCCAGTGCCCTCGACCACGCGGTGGCAATCTACCGGTTGATTGAAAAGCATGCGAGTGATCCCAAAAATGGCGGCTATTTCGATTCACTTAGCCGGG
>JANYCF010000030.1 GCA_025360455.1 Opitutaceae bacterium
TTTGTCGCCCAGTTCCCGACTGTGTGATGCAATGATCACCCCATGAATGCCGCGCTCCGCCAAAATTTCTCCCAGGCGTTTTTGGGTGAAGCCCGGTTCGTGCAGCCAGAAATGCTCCAGGTGAAAGCCGAGTTCGTGCGCCTTCGTTTCTGCTCCGGCATAAAAACCGGAATGCGCAGCCACCTTTTCCCACCCCCAGCGGGTATGCCAGTTAGTGACGTAGGCGAGGGTGGGGATGTGGGGCGCGGGAGATTTTTGGGTGCGATAGGAAGCCAGCGCCCGCATGAATTGATCCGGTTGATAATTCATATCTCGCGCCAAGGCCTGGAGCTTGAGCCGGGTTTTCTCCGCAATATGCGGGTGGTTGCGCAGAGCTTGCGAAACCGTCGTGACGTGTACGCCCGCTTTCCGCGCGACGTCGGCGAGAGTGATTCGTAATTCGCTCATGCCAAAAAAGCGCAGGGAATGTTCACGAAAATGCTTCCGGTGCTTTGCTGATTCCAGTGGGTGTATAATGTTCGCCGCACCCCCGTACTCTTTGCTCCAATTTTCATTGGATCGGTTCGGAGTAGCGGCAGGCGTCACTGCCTGCCGAGTTGGGTCGCACGGCCTCCGAGCCACAGGCCCGGAGGCCTGTGGCTAAGCCAAGCCATTCTCCGTGATTCACTGGAAGCGCGAAGAACCATTCTTCTCTCAGCCGTGATGTTTTTGATTCAGCCATTGAGGCTGTGGCCGCAAGACGACGGGACGGAAAGCTCTGCGTGCTATCTGGCCGGAGGAAGTGATCGCCGGTCGATCGGAGGTGCGGGTGACACCGGAGTCGCATAGTATTTTGCATAATTACTAACGTTAGACTTGCGAGCCTTTTGATTTTCCCCGCGCGATTCGGTTCTTTGCTTTCACCGGACGTCCCCCTTCCGGTCTCTCCCTCGCAAAGCCATACCCCACCTGAAAGTACATGACTCGTTCCTGGATTGAAGACCTCAGCAGCTGTCATGTGCCACGTACCCCCATCCCGACTATGAATCACCAAGCAAGAAAAACCCTGACGGTGCTGGCCCTCCTCGCCAGTGCCTGGCCATTAATGGCCCAAACCAGCGCCCCCGTTCCGGCCAAGCCGGCCGAAGACAAGGATGTCGTTATCCTCAGCCCCTTCGAAGTAACCGCCACGCAGGAAAATGGCTACCAAGCGACGGAAACTCTCGCGGGCACGCGCATCCGCACCGACCTGCGCGACGTGAGTTCGGCAATTTCAGTTATCACCAAAGAATTTCTCCGGGACGTTGGTGCCACTGACAGCAGTACCTTGTTGCAATATACGACGAACGCGGAAGTCGGCGGCACCCGTGGCACCTATGCCGGACTCGGCAACGGAACCTCTCTGGATGATACCGCCAGCCTTCGCTCTCCCGCCGGGGCTCAACGCGTGCGCGGCCTAGCTGCTGCCGACAATACCCGCGATTTCTTCGTCACCGATATTCCTTGGGATTCTTATAACGTCGACCGCATTGACATTCAGCGCGGACCAAACTCCATCCTCTTCGGTTTGGGCAGCCCGGCTGGTATCGTCAACGCCTCGCTGCACAATGCCGATTTTCGCAACCACGGAGAACTCCAGAACCGCATTGGTTCTTACGGTAGCTTTCGTACGTCACTGGATGTTAATCAGGAAATTATCCACAACGTCCTCGCCGTCCGGGTTGATGGCTTGTGGAACGACGAAAGATATCAGCAGAAACCTGCTTATCAAAACGACCGACGCATTTCCGGTGCGCTCCGTTTTGATCCCCAACTCTTCAAAGACCGTTCTTTCCATACCAGCCTCAAAATAAAGTATGAGAATGGTGATATTAAAGCCAACCGACCCCGTGTTGTCCCGCCGAATGATAGCATCACCCCTTGGTTCCGACCGGTTGATGCAACTAAGACCAGCTTGTTCGGCGGTATGAACAAAAAAACAGTCACCGATGTCTATGCGGTTGGTTCGAACACCACGGGCTTCGCCCCGTGGCTCGTCTCCGGCAGCCTCGTTAACCGGCAGCAGCCCATCTACTTTATTGATGGGGCAAACAATGATCTCCTGAATCTCTATGGCGGCTACGTCAATACCGGCGCCCGCAGCAACACCGGTGCGAACCTAGGTCCTGCGAGTGCACTCATCGGCCAACGTGATTCGTCCACCTTCTTCGGGGTCGGTGCTCTTAATGATTATGCCAACGCCGTGAAACTCCCTGGTTACCAATACGGACAATACCGGGCCATGTCGCTCACGGATCCGACGGTTTTCGATTTCTACAACCACCTGATCGACGGTCCCAACAAGTCGGAGTTCGAGAAGTGGGATGCCTACAATATCGATTTGTCGCAAACCGCCTGGGATGATCGTGTGGGCGTTCAGTTGTCGTACGACCACCAGAAATATAAGCGTGGCGGGCAGGCCCTTCTTGGCAACCGGACCATCAATATTGACGTCATGCAGAATTTTCAGGATTTAAGCGCCAATACCAACTACGGCCGTGCCTTCGTCGTCGCGGGACCGGGTTCGGGAGATTCCTATAAGAGCGACCGCAAATATGTCCGTGGCTCGCTCTTTGGCGAAGTGCGTTCCAAGGATTTTCTGCATAGCGATTTTCTGGTGAAACTTATCGGCCGGCACCGTTTCAACGGTGTTTATAGCAAAGAAGATTATCAGACGGAAAACCGTTCATGGCAGATGTATGCCAACAGTCAGGCTTGGGCTGGCTATTGGAATGGAAACAACGGGGCCAATTCCCAATTCACTGACCGCCCTCCGGTTGGTATCGTTTATCTTGGTTCAACTTTAGGCGGTGCCACTACGGCTGCAGGGGCTAAGATTCCGGGCATCACAGCTCCGATTACACTCAACAACGGAAAGATCTATGCGTTTGATTCCACTTGGACTGCACCCAGCACCGTCGCATACAACGCGCCTTGGACGGTACCGCCGTCATTGAGCACGGTTTTTGGTGCAGCAGCGACTACCCAAGCCTCCAATCCGGCCAACTACATTGGCTGGAACAAAAACTTTCAGTTGGATCTCTTGCGCTATGACAATGGTGCCGATCCAAGCTTGCTGACAAAATCGCTAAAGTATTTGAGAGTGACGAAGTCTTACGCCGGTACTTGGCAGGGCTACATGTGGAATGATGCCATTGTACCTACTCTCGGTTGGCGCTTCGATGAAGTTAAAAGCAAGGGTGCAACCGCCAGAGGCAATACCGCCACCAATCGCGGTATTCTGGACTTTCAGAGTACCGACCCATTGAAGAGCTACCAATTCCCAGATAACTACGATCCCCAACCGAAAAACAGTAACAAGACGACAAGTGTCTTCAAGGACCACTCGACTGCAGGCGGTATCGTGGTGCACGTGAATAAACTTTTCGGCGAGAAGGATCCGCTGCCGTTTAATGTCAGCTTCTCCTATAACAAATCCAATAACTTTCAGGTCACGGATGCACGCGTGGATGTCTACGGCAACTCGATTGCCAATCCGAAAGGGGCGACGAAGGAATACGGCGTCCTCCTGTCGACCAAGGATGGGAAGTACTCGTTCCGGGCGGTGAAATTCGAAAACTCCCTCATCAACGGCAGTGCCAATATCGATCCAGCCCTCTTCGGTGAAACGATTCGGCAGGGCCTGAAGTGGCGGAATGTTTTTCTCTATCGGATGAATGGGTACACGTGGGATACGCGGGAGCAGACCGATCTCTCGTCCGGTAAGCGCTATTGGTGGCAACCGGCCTGGGTGGACTCTAGTGGTAAGGTGCTCGGTGGCGGTAGTGGCGCGGCTCCAACAGGCTCGGATCACCTGCAAACGCAGGCGGAAGCGAATGCTCAAGGCGATGCCGTCATCACGGCTTGGAACAATATTCAGAAGCACTTCACCGATCTGGGCTATTTCAATGCTTGGGGCTATACGCCACAACCCGTCTCGGTTCTCACTGATCGCTCGACTTATCAGGCTGCTTTGGGTGCAGGCGTGGCGGATCCAACCGCCACCCCCGCGAATCGAGTCATACCGACTACGGCTCCGCAATTTCTCCCTCCTGATTTGTCCCGCGTTTATAGCTATGCCTACACCGTGCCGCAGGGCTTCGCGGTGACCTCTGACTCGGTGTCAAAGGGCTATGAGTTCGAACTGACGGCCAATCCGACTCCGAATTGGCGCGTCTCGTTCAACGCCGCCAAAACCGAGGCAGTCAATTCCAACGTCGGTGGTCCGGCCATCAGCGATTTAATGGACTACATGGATACACAGATGGCTGGAGCCGCCGGTCAAATGCGTCAGTTTAACGGTGATTATTCCGCAGGCAACGCGCTGCTCACCACCTGGAATAATCGGCGCGGCCAATATACCTTGCTGAAGCTGCAGGAAGGCGCCGCTACTTCCGAACTGCGCAAGTGGCGCTACAATGTCATCACCAACTACTCGTTTACCCAAGGTAAACTGAAGGGGTTCGGTGTTGGTGGTGGTTACCGCTGGCAGGACAAGGTCACCATCGGTTATCCGGTGGTCCCTGTAAACGCAACTTTGGGCAGCTTTGACTTGAGCAAGCCCTACTTTGGGCCAACGGAAGCCGCCGTTGATCTCTGGACCAGCTACGAGCGTAAGCTCACCGACAAGATTAATTGGAAGATCCAGTTGAACGTGCGCAATGCGTTCGCCAAAAATGGATTCGTTCCCATCTCAGTTGAGCCAGATGGCAAAACCGTGGCTGCGGTTCGCACCAAGCCGGTCCAGGAATGGTTCCTGACCAATACGTTCTCCTTCTAATCAAAATGTTTTCGAGCCCGGTCCACGCACTCGCGAGGGCCGGGCTCTTTTTTGTCACGCGTGGATCAATCGAAGATTTGTTTGCGCTGTCGTATCAATGCCGTGGACTTGGGTTCCACCTTTCAGGGCGTGCATTCGGAGAGGAGAAATTGAGTACAACTGCATTCTCTTGGCTGCACTTTATCGGACATATATATCCGCTGCGATAATTCTCCTCTCTACTGTTTGATTCCTTTCCCGCGCTCGTCCCTTATATGATCAGTCCTGTCTTTTTTCCGCGGCTATTGTTGAACTGAATCTCACTCTCTCATGAAATTCTCACTGTATTTTCTTTCACTTGCTCTTGCCGCCGGTCTGGGTGCGACCGGGCTCCCCCACCTGCGCAAGCAGGGCACGGCCACGCAGCTGATCGTCGAGGATCAGCCGTTCCTCGCGCGCGGAGGCGAGCTGAGTAATTCCCATGGCGAACCGGATTATCTCCGCGCCTCCTGGGCGAGATTGAAATCACTTAATCTCAACACCGTCGTCGCTCCGGTTTATTGGGATGTGATCGAGCCCAGCGAGGGGAAATACGACTTCACCACCATCGACGGTTTGATTGCCGATGCCCGGGCGAACGAAATGCACCTCGTGTTGCTCTGGTTCGGCTCCTGGAAAAACAGCATGTCGTGTTATGTGCCGACTTGGATGAAGACGGACACCGCCCGCTTTCCTCGGGCTCGCAACTCAACCGGCGAGGCCATGGAAATTCTCACGCCCTTCGCTGCCACCAATCGTGATGCCGATGCGCGGACCTTCGCCGCTCTGATGCGCCACCTGCGTGAAACCGATGGGATTCAGCACACGGTCATTCTCGTGCAGGTGGAAAATGAAATCGGGATGATTCCCGAGGTGCGCGATCGTCACCCGGCAGCTGATGCGGCGTTTGCGGCACCGGTGCCGGCGGCATTGATGAATTATCTCACCGCGCATCGTGACACGCTTGCGACCGAGCTGCACGACCGCTGGACCGCTCACGGCGCCCGTACGAGCGGAACATGGATGGAAATTTTTGGCGACAGTGCGGCTACGAGCGAGCTGTTTATGGCGTGGGCATTTGGTGATTACGTCGAGAAAGTCGCGGCGGCCGGCCGGGCGGAATGCGCGCTGCCGCTCTACGCGAATGCTGCGCTCATCCGCCCCGGTTACCAGCCCGGACAATATCCGAGCGCAGGCCCGCTCCCTCATTTGATTGATGTCTGGCGCGCCGCAGCGCCGACCTTGGACTTCATCAGTCCCGATATTTATTTCCCGAATTTCACCGAGTGGGCCGATCGCTACACGCGCAGTGGCAACCCGCTTTTTGTGCCGGAGGCTTTGCGCAGTCCGGAGGCGTCGGTGAACAATCTCTATACATTCGGAGCGTGCAGCGGCTTCGGTTTTGCGCCGTTTGGGATTGAAGCGATCAACGAGCCAGCCGCAGGAATGTTGAAGGCGAGTAACGACCTGATTCGCCAACTCACGCCGCTCATCATGGCTCATCAAGGAAAGGGCACGATGACCGCACTGCTGCCACCTGCGGCTGAGCAGCGCAAGCCTCACGAAGTGGTCTTCGGTGGTCTCACGCTCAGCGCCACCTACGAACGCCTCGAATCACCCGGCCTCGCCGACGGCGTGATCAATGAGGCCGGAGACCGCTCAGCTAATCGCGCCCTGATCCCCGCCGGAGCTATTGTGATCCAGCTGGGACCGGACGAATTTCTCTTTGGCGGCATCGGTGTCACAATCACTTTCGCTGCGCCTTCACCAGGCAATCCACAGATTGGTATTCTCAGTTGTGCTGAGGGCCGCTACGAGGCGGGCGAGTGGCGTCACCTGCGTTGGCTGAACGGCGACCAAACCCATCAAGGCCGCCATGTGCGACTGGAACCCGGCCACTTCACTCTGCAGCGCGTGAAACTCTATCGTTATCGCTGAGCAATCCTACGCCTGACCCAAGTATCACTCCATGAATTCCCCCTATCCTTTGGTAATCGATTCGGTTGCCCGCGCTTGCGATTCAAAGACGACTGCCCTGTGCCTAAGAATATTGTTTGCAAGGGTAGGGCAGGCCCGCTGGGCCCGCCGTATGGACGTTCGCAGCGGTCCCAAGGGTCCCGCCCTGCCACTATTCATTTTCGCGTTGCTCATGGTTTCTATTGCCCCGGTTCGCGCCGCGCTGGGCGACGCTTCATTCATCACCGACACCACTGCACCCGGAGCGGTCGCGCTCGTAGCTGCGGGCTCGGCTGCGCCGATCTTCGCCGCAGAAAACGATTGGCCGGGTGTGCTTCAGGCGAGCCGCGATTTGCAGGCTGATATTGAACGCGTGACTGGGTTGAAGCCCGCGCATGCCACCGGTGCGCCTTCTGACTCCGCCACCGCTGTGCTCATTGGCACGATCGGCAAAAGCGCGTTGATCGATGGACTGGTTGCGAGTGGGAAACTGAATGTCACGGCCATTCAGGGAAAATGGGAGGCGTTTATCATCGAGACCGTCGTGAATCCTCTGCCTGGAATCGCGCGCGCCGTCGTCATCGCCGGCAGTGACAAACGTGGTGCGATTTACGGCATCTACGAATTGTCCCAGCAGGCGGGCGTCTCGCCGTGGTATTGGTGGGCCGATGTGCCGGCGACCCATCATGATTCACTTTATGTTCGCGCGGGCAGGGTAGTGCAGTCCGGCCCCGTTGTGAAATATCGTGGCATCTTCCTGAACGACGAAGCACCCAACCTGACAAATTGGATTCAGGCGAAATTCGGTTCGGCTCCGTTGAGTCAAAGCCCTCCGATTCCTGCGGGCATTGCTAACTACGGCCACGAATTCTACACCCGGCTCTTCGAGGTGATGCTCCGGTTGCGCGCCAACTATCTCTGGCCGGCGATGTGGAATAACGCCTTCAACGAGGATGATCCCCTTAATTCCAAGTTGGCCGATGATTACGGCATCGTGATGGGCACCTCCCACCAGGAGCCGATGCTTCGTGCGCAAAAGGAATGGGACCGGCGTTATCAGGCGACACTGGGGAGTTGGAACTACGCGAAAACGCCCAAAGTATTGGAGAATTTCTGGCGCGAAGGTGTGCGCCGAAATAAAAATTTCGAAAGCATGATCACTCTGGGTCTGCGCGGTGCGAACGACACGGAGATGGCGCCCGGTGGTCCGGAGGCGAATCGCGTTTTGCTGGAAAAAATCGTCGACGTGCAACGGGATATTGTGCGTACGGAAGTGAATCCTGACGTGACGAAGGTGCCGCAAATGTGGTGTCTCTACAAGGAGGTGCAGGATTTTTATGACCACGGCATGCGGGTGCCCGACGATGTCACTCTGCTCTGGGCCGAGGACAACTGGGGGAATATCCGTCGGCTGCCCACCGCCGCCGAGCGCGCCCGCAGCGGTGGGGCTGGCGTCTACTATCACTTCGATTATCACGGCGGCCCCCGCAGTTACCAATGGCTCAACACCAGCCCGCTACCGAAAATCTGGGAACAGATGTCGCTCGCGCATCAATACGGTGCCGACCGGATTTGGATCGTGAATGTCGGTCACTTCAAAGGCTACGAGTTGCCCACCGAATTTTTCCTGAACCTGGCGTGGAATCCGGCGCGTTGGAACGGCGAAAATCTCGGCGACTTCACCCGCCAATGGGCTGCGCGCGAATTCGGGACGGAGAAAGCCGGCGACATCGCGGACATCGTTGCGAAATATTCCAAGTACAACGGCCGGCGCAAACCAGAGATGCTCTCACCCGACACTTACAGCCTGACCGATTATCGCGAGGCCGAGACCGTCGTGGAAAATTATCAATCGCTTTCGCTTCGTGCTGAGTCGGTCGAACACGATCTGCCTGCGAGTCACCGGGACGCTTTTCATCAGCTCGTGGGTTTTCCGGTGCGCGCCAGTGCCATCGTTAACCAACTCTATTTTTGGGCCGGTCAGAACGCGCTTTTTGCCAGGCAGGGGAGGGCGAGCGCGGGCGAATACGCCGGCCTCGTCCATGCGGAATTCGACCAATTCATAGAGCTGGTTGACCATTACAACGGGACTTTTGCCGAAAAGAAATGGGCGCACTTCATGGATCAACCCGTGCTTGGCTACACGACTTGGCGCGACCCGCCTAAGAACAATCTTGATCATCTGAAATTGCTGACACCGCTCGTCGCAAAGGAAGCCGGAATCGGCGTTGCCGTCGATGGAGCGGAGGATGTCGTGAACGCGACCGCGAGATTGCCGCGATTGGATGCTTTAAACCGGCAGCGTTCCTACATTGACGTGTTTGAGCGAGGTCGCGGGCGGACTTCCGTGTCTATTTCGGCCAACGCGCCATGGATCGTGTTGACGCCGACACTGGCAGCGAAAATCGCGGACCCTCGCTACTGGGTCAGCGTAGACTGGGACTTGGCTCCTGCGGGACTGACCACCGGCGAAGTCACGATCAAGGCGGCGGGCCGAACTGTGGCGGTCGTGACGGTCGAGGCGTTGAAGCCCGCAGAAATTACGCGCGATAACCTTGTTGGTTTTGTCGAAGGGCAGGGCGTGGTTTCCATCGAGCCCGAACACTTCACCCGAGCGACCGAGGCGGGCGGAAAGCGCTGGGTGAAAGTCAACGACTACGGTCGTACACTTTCGGGCATGAAGGCGTGGGGGCCGGTCGACGCGCCCAGTGCGACGCCCGGCAAGGACTCTCCGTGCCTCGAATATAGCATGTATCTTTTCACGCCCGGGGAGGCGAATGTCACCGCCGTCACGGCACCGACCCTCAACTTCGTTCCCGATCGAGGCCTGCGTTATGCGGTCTCGTTTGATGACGAGGCGTCGCATATGGTCACGCTGGTGCCGCAGGGCTATCAGGCGCGG
>JANYCF010000046.1 GCA_025360455.1 Opitutaceae bacterium
TTCCGCGACCAGTAATACCGCGACACTGACCGTTAATTCTTTGCCGTTTTTCACCACGCAGCCGCTCAGCCAGCCGGCGTTTGTCGGATCGGCGATAAGTTGAACTGCTAACGACTGCAGTTAAACTTATCGCCGATCCGACAAACGCCGGCTGGCTGAGCGGCTGCGTGGTGAAAACCGGCAAAGAATTAACGGTCAGTGTCGCGGTATTACTGGTCGCGGAATTGACGACATTTGTAGCGACCACCGTGTAACTACCGGCATCTCCGGCGGAAACATTGGCGATCGAGTATGAGCTGTTGGTGGCGCCGCTGATGGCCACGCCGGCTTTTTCCCATTGGAAAGTCGGCGCAGGTGTACCGCTGGCTGCAACGGTGAAGGTGACGGGGTTGCCGATTCCTATCGTCTGACTCGCAGGCTGGGTCGTGATCAATGGCGCAGCGTTAGCGGGATTCACGGTCAACATCGCGGTATTACTCGTGGCGGAATTGACGGAATTGGTCGCAATGACGGTGTAGTTACCGGCGTCTCCAGCGGAGACACTGGCTATCGTGTACGAGCTGTTGGTCGCACTGCCAATATCCACGCCGCCTTTCTGCCACTGGAAGGTTGGTGTCGGTGTACCGCTGGCAGCAGTCGTGAAGGTGACGGGGTTGCCGGCGGTGATAGCCTGGCTCACGGGTTGCGTCGTGATGACGGGAGCGGTATTCGCAGCATTAACTGTCAGGGTCGCGATGTTACTCGTCGCCGAATTCACGGAATTGGTGGCAACGATGGTGTAGTTACCGGCGTCACCGGTGGAGACACTGGCAATGGTGAAGGAGCTATTCGTGGCACCGTTTATATTCACCCCGCCCTTTTTCCACTGCAAAGTCGGCGTGGGTGTGCCGCTGGCGGAGGCAGTGAAGGTTACGGAGTTACCGGTTGTCACTGACTGATTCACGGGCTGCGTCGTGATGGCGGGAGCGACATTAACCGTCAGCGTCGCGGTGTTACTTGTGGCGGAGCTTACGGAATTGGTCGCGATAACGGTGTAGTTGCCGGCATCACCGGTGGAGACAGTGGCAATCATGAATGAGCTATTCGTGGCACCGTTTATATCCACGCCGCCTTTCTGCCAACGGAAGGTGGGTGTAGGTGTGCCACTGGCCGCCGCCGTGAAGGTGACAGCGTTGCCCGCAGTCACGGTCTGGCTTATAGGCTGCGTGGTGATGACGGGGGCGATGTTCGCCGAACCGGTGACCGTGACTTTGTAGGGATAGATGGGCGAAGAAAATGAATTATCAGCTGAGAATGCCTGAAAAGTAATATCATAGGTGCCAGCTGTGGTGGGTGTGCCTGATAATTGGGGAAACTTCACATTAACAGTCCCTGCCGTGGTACGACCGGAATAATCCAAGCCAGGGGGGAACGACGATCCGCTAGCAATCCCCAGAGTCCATTTCGCGGTGGGCTTAAAAGTGTTGTCGGAACCAGGTAACGAGAAGGACACCGACATGGCCGTGCCCGCAGCGACGGTAATACCGGTTGACGTACCGGTGGAGACATTGAGCGCGCTGGCGCCGACGAGGGTGTTTACTGCGCCCATCGCACCGAGGGCCGCAACCACTGACTTGAGGATGGTGCCGACGGGCGAAGCGACAACCATTTCGTCAATGACGGTCACGACGCTCATCACCGGCGTACGTTGCAAGAGCATCATCAGGATGGCTCCAGGAAGGTTAAGCCAGCGAAAGCGGCGGCAAAGGTAGGTGGTGAGTTTCATAGGAGTGACAAGGGGAATGCGCGTTGTCGGATGGGGAGCGTCCGTTTTCAGGCTTGAAGGATAACTCAACCAACTTTCCGCAGCAGGAAAGCGGCATGTGGTAACAGGATTGTTACCTTTTCGATGATCAGCCGGCGTGTCCCTCCAGTCCGGGTTAGCAAAACATCAAAGATGATTACTCTTCCTCAGAAAACTGCCGGTTCTCAGCGAGATGGCAGCCAGACCTTAAAACCGCATGATAAATTGAGCGGCAAACATAGAGGAGTGTCGATCAGTTCCTCCGCTACGGGATTGCAGGCTGTATTGCAGTTTTAATTCGGTGTGCGGAGTGAAGCGAAAACTAGGGGCCAAATCGAGACGCGTAATCGTATCACCCCAGCGTACGGTGCCACCCGCTCCGTTTGGCACAGGACTGTAGCGTTGCTGATTCCACCGCAAGGCACCGGAGAACTGCGGAGTGAATTTATATTTCGTTTCGAAATAATAACCGAATACATCAGCCGAGCCGACGGCGGGAATTGAAAAGCGTGTTTCAAAAGCTTCGGCCCAAATTTGCCAATGATGCCAGGCAAAGCTGAGGTCCTGCCCCAGCACGAGCTCGCGGTAGTCATCAAGGGTGTGTCCGTTGGCGAGTGAGGGTTGCGCGGAGGGCAGAAGATACGATCCGGAACTGGCGGAGAATCCAAGATTCCATCGGGCATCGGGCCGATAACCCAATCGGCCGCTCAAGGTCGGGTGCTGCCACTGGGTTCGCGTCGCAGCCCAACTCGACGGACGTGAGGAGAGTGACGCGTTTTTTCCCTCAAAGGCGAAATCAAATTTGCCCATTGTCCCGGTAAACGAAGCGCCGCTCGCGTAGCTGGGCCCCCAGATTACCGGCAGCCGATAGGGCTTGTAGCCATCTTCCGTCCCTGGATAACGCGGCCTGACTTGCGACCAATCAAGCAAGGCGGCGACCGATCGGACTGCGGCGACGTCAAAGATTCCGGTGAGATCTTCGTAGGGCAGCGGTGCCGTGATAAACGGGTTGTCCCAAGCGTGATGTCGCTGCACCCAATTGCCCACCACCGTGGCAAATTTTCCAATTTGGAAATTAAAGGCCCCGCCGTCCCGGGGTGAAAAGCGCAACGCATATTCGTCCAGACGAATCTGGAGATGGCTGTCGCTGGGATCGAAGCCGCGATCGATGCGGGACTGCGCGAACATATAAAATCGCTGACCGAGTTGCGCGTCGAGAAACAGGTTAAGCCGAGGATTCAGGAGATGGTGACTGTCCGTATAGATGAGGCCCGGTGCGGGGTACTGAAAAGTATAGCCTTCAAGTTCGAGCGAGCCACTGACGCGTAGACGCGCGCGGTCCTGCCAGGCCGACCAGGTCAGGGCTTCGTCCACTCGATCCAGAACCTCATCGCTCGCTTTGAGTGTCGGTGAAAGCCAGACCGCGAAACCGCACACGATGGTTATTGCTGTTCTCATGTCGAAGCAGAGGGTGCCGCGCAGGGGGGCGAAGCCAACCGGAAGCGGACTTCGAATTCGGTCCACTCCTCGTCAGATCGGGCGAGACGCAACTCACCGCCGTGCAGCCGGGCCAGTTCGCGGGCGAGATTCAAACCCAAGCCGTGGCCCGGCAGATCTTCCCCCACGGCGCCGCGGTGAAAGCGTTGAAAAATATTAGCCTGCGCGCCACTCGGAATCGGCAAACCTGTGTTGCCGATGACCAACACTCCCCAGGTATTCTCCACTCGTGCGGCAATCCGGATGCGTCCTCCGCTGCGGTTGTATTTACGCGCATTCTCCATCAGGTTTTGCAGAATGATCATGGTGTAACGCTTCTCCCCTTGGATGAATAACGCGGGCGGAATATCCGTTTCCACTTTCAGATCAATTGCGTCCGGGAGTGCACCCAAATCATCCAGCCATGCTTCCAGCAGCTGCGTGAGATTCACGGAACTGAAATCAAGCCGCAACCGGCCGGCGTCCATCCGGGAGAGCAGCAACAGATCTTCAATGATACTCGTCAGCCGGAAGGTCTGGTGGACGAGGGTGGACATTTCTTCGCGGACTTCCGCGGTGAGCTTTTCTCCGGCCAATAATTCTTCCAGTCCGGCTCGCAGCACCGTCACCGGAGTTTTGAGTTGATGCGAGGCGTCAGCGGAAAACCGGGCCGAGCGCTGCAGTTCTTCATGCGTCAATTCCAGCGCGGTTTCTGCCCGTTCGCGTTGGAGGCGGTTTTCCGCCGAAATGATCGTCAGTTTTTCAACCGGCACGGCCAGTTGAATGGAAAGATAACGACTGGCCAGGAAGGCCCCGAGCAGCAGAGACCCGCTCACGGCCGCCAGTTGCCAAAATAGTCGGCGCTGTCGGTCGATGGAATCGGCCAGCGGATAAATACACACCTCGTAGGCAGGCGGGAAAAGGGAACGGGGATTCAGTATTTTATAAAACAGCAGAGAAGGGGAACCGTCGATTTGCACCGTTAGACTTCTTTCCGACTGATCGGCCGCCAACATATCGTGCGTCATCTGTTCGGCCAGCGCCGCCCGGATGGTTTCACTCAAACCGGAAAGATGCAGGCGACCATTCAACCAGAGGCCGCTCTTGATCCCGGCCACGGCACGGTTACCCGTCAGATCCATCGGTTTGAAACCAAGGACCAAGGCCGCAATCGGCGATTCGGTTTCAGTCGAAACGATCGGCATGGCAATGATCTCCTCAATCGTGTCACCCGTTCCATCGCTGGTGTTGATGAGATAGCCTGTCTGCGGCGTGCCGGGCAAGGCAGGCAAGTTTAACTGGGCTGCAACGGTTGGAGTCAGCTGGCCTGTGCTCTGGTCTTGTGGCGGGGTCATCACCCCGCCTTGTCCATTTAGAAAACGATAGAAATGCGCGTGCAGGGGACCGGCCGTGGTTTCCGGCGGCGTCCCGCCCTCGCTCATCAGGACATCTCGCAGTTCGTCCCGGGCACTGGGGTAAAGGAGATCAAGCGCATTGTCTTCCAGGGCCGCATGAATGCGGGGTTTGCGCGCGAGCATCCGACAAAGCTCAGCTAAAGCGGCGTGATGCATGTCCTGCCGAGCGTGGAGCGACGCGAGTTCGGTTTGAAAATCCCGTTGCCAGTCGCGGCGGACACTGGCGGTCATGCTGCGCTGGGCCAAAAACCACGCCAACGCCGTGACGGCGAAAACCACCAGCATCATGGCGACCATCAGTTTGGTGCGAAAACTTACAGGCGTGCTCATTCCGGATCAGGCGTTGGGTCAGGGAAAATCGAGCTGCAGGGTCGTGTTGTTTTGCAATTCCACCGGCCGTTCCAGCGTGGTTCGACTGTCGAGCCAAACCTTGAGTTTGTATTTTCCCGGGGGAAGTCCGTTCAGTTGGTAATGCCCTTCGGCGTCAGTCAGCACGAAATAGGGCGTAGCGAGAACTAAAATCAGGCCGCGCATATGTTCGTGGATATCGCAACGCAACACCACGAGGCCCGGCACGTCAAACAGCAGTGACGGGATCGGTCGTTCATCCGGCCGGTAGCGCCCGAGATCGAAACGCTTGGCCGGCGAATAAGAAAAAATATTATGGAAAGTGTCGTCGAGATTGGGAAATTCTACGTGGGTGCCCGCCTGAATCGGCAATAGCCCCGGATTAAAGACCATGTCTTTTTGGGAGACTTGTTGCAGCGCCAGTGCTGCCGGTGCCGGAAAGGTGCCCTCGAGATACACGACCGCGAGAGGGGGATTCGTCGAAAGGATGCCGCCTTTCGAAACGATTTCATAACGTTTGTTCATCACGGGAGTGGAGCGCGCCTTGGGCAAGGTCACCCGGCCCTCCACCGTGGCTTGGGCCCAGACCAGTGGGACCGGCCCGACCAAAAGCAGGATGGAAAATAAAAACCGGCGAAAACTATGATCGGGCTGCGCCAGTGCGGACAGACTGTTTTGATGAATCATGGACGATAAGTTATGGCGAAAATTCCCAAGGGCTAGGCGTGGACCGTGTAGCCCACCAAGCGGAGCGTATGAATGAGCGGAAGGGTGAAGTGGGCGTCCACTTTCTTGCGCAGGCGGGTGATAAAAATTTCAACCGTACGCGTATCATACTCGTGGTCGCGTTGCCAGATCCGCTCGCACAGCTCCGTCCGCGAAAAAACCCGGCCCGGTTCCTGGAGCAACACTTGCAGCACGTCGAATTCACGGGGAGAGAGGGCGATGATTTTGCCGGCCCGGGTGACCCGACGGTGCTGCACATCCATCTGCAGGTCGGCGACCTTGAGCAGATCGCCGGCGTTCGGGGCCACGCCGCGCCGGCCCAAGGCCTCGATCCGGGCAATCAATTCGTCCAAGGAAAAAGGTTTGGCGAGATAATCATCCGCCCCGGCTTTCAATCCCTTGATCCGATGTTCGACCTCGCCGCGCGCCGTGAGAATCAACACGCGGGAGGGACAATTCGCTTCACGCAAACGCGCGAGGACGGAGAAGCCATCAAGACTGGGCAAATTCAGATCGAGCACCACCAGATCGGGCTGCTCCGTTAAAGCGGACTGCAACCCATCCAAGCCATCATGCTTCGCGCTGGCTTCATGCCCGCCGCGAGTCAGCGCCCGGCAAATGTGCCGGGCCAGCTGCATTTCATCTTCAATCACTAAAATGCGCATAACGAGATTATTTATCCACATACCGGTCAGTGTCTATGGCGGAGTTGCCCGCTCAGTCGATTAACTGCCCCCGGGCTCAAGCTACATTCATTCAAACGCTGGCAATGATTCCGCTCCATCCTTCAATTGCACCCGCAGCCACTCCCACCGACGCCACGTCCACCGGAGGCGGTTTCGCGGGAGAAATACACGTGTTCCGTCATGGCAGTGGCGAGCGGATCGCGATCAGGCCGCATGATGGGATCGGCCAAGGTCGCTCGTTCCCATGGTTGCACCCGTACCAGCTTGGCGCTGGCGCATCCACCGAGAGCGAGCAGACTGAGCCCGGTGAGCAGGAGAGCGACGAAGATGCGAAGTGGAGTGGTTGTCATGGCGTGGAAGTGTTTTCTGAAAATAGCAAATCGAGCTCGTGCCGGATTTGGCGGTCGGTCTCGGCCCCATAGAATCCTTGATGCACGAAACGCACCCGACCGTCGCGACCCAGCAAATAACAGGTGGGCATGGCCGGCACCCTGACTTGGCGAACCAGTAGCTGGTCTTTGTCTCGCACGACAAAGAACGCCGGGCTGAGCTTCTTCACGAAGCCGTCAAAGGCGTCTTGCTTTTCATCCACGCTCACCGCGACGATCAGCAGTCCGTGCGAGCGATAGTCAGTTTGGATCTGCGCGTAACTGTGAAACGAGGCCTTGCAGGGCGCACACCACGAAGCCCAGAAATCCACCAAAGTGATTTTGCCCGCCGTGGTCGGCAATTCCGCACCAGTCGGCCCGATCACGCTGAGCGCAGGAAAAGCATCACCGACTTGGACCTCGGCGTGGAGGCCCAGACGACTCGCGAACAATAGGAGGAGGTAACCCCAAGTTTTAAGCGGTGACGACATAATGGAAAAATCCGGGAGTTTGCGCGCGACTGGAATCGCTGACGAGCAGACCTTCACAGCGGGGAAATCCTTGGATGAATTTAGCCCCTTCAGTGAGGCCCAACACAAAGGCTGTGGTGCTCAATACTCCGGCATGGAGACAAGTATCGGCGATCACGGTGGCCTGAGTGCAGCCATTCGATACCGGCCAGCCGGTGCGGGGATCGATGATATGGCCATAGCGGCGTCCGTTGATTTTAAAGTGACGGAGATAATCGCCGGAAGAGGCCACGCCCCGTCCGCTGATGCCGATACTCCCGTTCGATTGACCGGCATTTTTTGGATCCTCCAACCCGACATGCCAGAGGGGTTTCCCGACCGGCGCCCCGAGTGCACGCAAGTCATGGCCGAAGTCCACCAGCACGTTGGTGATGCCATGGTCGAGGGCGATTTGGGCGACGAGATCGACGGCGTACTCTTTGCCAAAACCACCAAAATCCAATGCCATGCCCGGCTCGGGGAGAAATACCCGGCCTGAGGCGCGTTGCACTTTGGACCAGCCTACGAGTCGGCGGGCAGCCGCGATTTTTTCGTCGGAGGGAATCGCCGGACGTTCGTTTTTCCAATTCCACAGTTGGATCAGAGGCAACGCGGTCGGATCGAGCACGCCATTGGTCATGCTGTAGAGAATGTCACACAACGCCATGAGCCGGCTCATGTCTTCATCGATCACCACCCAGTGGCGTCCGGCCGCCGCATTGATTTGGCTTACCAAACTGGTGGGGCGAAAGCGCGAGTACTTCGCCTCGAAGTTTTCCACCCAGGCGATGACGGCACGATCAAAGGTTGCCGCTTGTGCATCGCCCCGTGGTGAAATGTACTGCACCTCGCATAGGGTCCCGAGTGCGGGAAAATGCAGCATGCGCAAGGGGCCGACTGAACTCGGGACAACAGTATCCGCTGCGGGCAGCTGCTGAACTGGGGTGGCAAGAACCATGGATTGGCCGTGGGAAAAGAAATTGGTTCACCAAGAAAATTTCAGGCCGGCCGTCAGAATGGTGGCCCGCGGATAAGCACTGCGTGACGTCACGCCATCTTTGCCCCGCATGTCATACTGCGCGAGCGCGACATCCAGCTGGGCTTTGTCTGATATCGTCCAAATCGCTTTCAACCCGTAAGTAAAAGTCCGCAAAGCAGACAGCCGGTAGTCCGACGAATAAAACGGAGCTTGCGCTGTCGGCGGACTGAAAGGCGGCACGATGGTGGTCAGATCGAGATTGGGAATATAGAATTGCGCCGCGCTTTGATCATACCAGCGCAGTTCCGGTTTTAGGACGAAATGGCGGCCGATTTGCTGGAGCCACGAAACCTCCAAAGTGTGGGCGTCCGTGCCAAAGGAATCATGATAGAAACGATAACTGGCCTCGATGGCGCCGTGTTGCTCCGGGTAGGCGTGGTTCAACGAGGCGAGCGCAATCCATTTTGTCCGCTCGGTCGGCCGGTTTTCGTCAAACAACAGATTGAGAAAATCTCCCGGATTTACCTCGGTTCTTTTCTGCACCTGTTTGTACGGATCATTCAGATAACCGGAGCCGCGACCCCAAGTAAGATTCAGCGAAACGCTGGTACGCGGATCGAGCAGCTGCGTGACACCGATGATCAGATCGTGCGAGTGTTTTTTCAGCCAGTCCGGCTGAAATAGCACTCTCACGGTATCATCCGTCCCGGCGATGCCTGCGAGCAGCGTAGTGTTTTTCTGATTAAAATCGGTGAGGGTGTTGAGTGACCAGCCATTGGAAACGTAATCGCTTTCCCGGCTATTCGCGAAACCCAGAATAATATTCGTGACGGAAAATTGGCGGGAGAAATCCGCACTCCAGGCCTTGCGCCGATCTTGCAAATCTTTGAGCACGACCTGATCGCTGCCCGCCGGTGCGGGCTGGCCCGAGGGCGTCGCTCCGGTAATGGCATCCACCACCCCCATTAGTTTTAAATGCATGCCCGACCCGAGATCCTGCTCGAGTAGTGCGCCTTGGGATATCACGGCAATGCGTCCATTCGCTTCGCGATAATCCTCGTATTTGTAGCGGAGCGAATTTTCCGCCCGTGCCAAACGAGGACTGACCAAAATCAGCCAGCCGGCCAGAATTAAGCCGAGGCTATGAGATTTGAAGCGTGGGAGGGGAAACATGGGTAATAGCCGCGGCAGAGTGCTGGTCCAGGGGTATCATTAACCCGGCTGCAGATAGGGGAAAGTGACCGAACGTAACAGGGCTGTTACTTTTCCCCGCCGCCATCCCTCCCCTACCGCCATTCCTGCGTTTTGCCGGACAGAAAAACCGTTATCCCCTGGTTTCAAAATCAGCGAAAAGTCTCTCTGCTGCGGACCGAACGTGAGGCTCTGTTAAATCTGCACCCACTGCCTCCGACGCCGCAGCCGCCGGAGGAGGCTTCACGGGAAAAATAATTAGGTTCCGTCCTGGTGGTGGTGCCACCGGCTAAAACTGCGGCCATGCCGCCAAAAAATAAACATGCCATGGTTTCGCTTCAGGGTTTTTCCTCCAGCAACTTAATAATTTCTTCGCGTAAACTGCGGACGGTTTCGGCCCCGTGAAAGCCGCTGTGCACCTCGCGCAACACGCCTTGGCGATCGATCAAATAAGAGGTGGGCATCGCCGGCACCTTCACCTCCGCCACAAGTTTCTGCGCTCCATCTCGCATCGTTGGAAAGGCCGGGGCAAAGCGTTTGAGAAACTCATCGTACGGGCCCTTGGTTTTATCGACGCTCACGGCGAGAAGTACAAAACCGCGTCCCGCCAGTTCGCGCTGCAACTCGGAATACGCCGGGAAAGAGACTTTACAGGGCGCGCACCACGTGGCCCAGAAGTCCACCAGCACCACCTGCCCTTCCCGTGCGGGCAAGGTGCCTTCGAGGGCAAAGTTGGCGAGATCAGGAAAGGGTTGTCCGACCTTCACCTCGGCGAGCGCCACGGCCGTGAGCGTTAGGACACCAGCCAGCCCGGCAATAATTTTAATTGGCAACGACATAATTGAAAAAACCTCTGGTTTGATGACGGGCATTGGCCGTCAAAATACAACCTTCGGCACCCATCGATTCTTGAATAAAACGAATCCCTTCCGCGGGATTCAAAATAAACGCCGTGGTCGACAGGACGCCGGCCTGCAAACAATGCGGCGCGATCACCGTGACCTGTCTCCCGCCATGCGCGACGGGATAGCCCGTCCGCGGATCGACGATGTGTCCGTAGCGAATTCCATTCACTGTAAACCCCCGCAAGTAATCACCCGAAGAAGCCACGCTGCGATTCGCGATAGCCAGACTGCCCCAGCAGGCCACCCCGGGACGAGTCGGATCCTCCAGCCCAATGTGCCAACCGGGTTTACCGGGCGCTTTTCCGATCGCGTGAATATCGTGACCAAAATCCACCAGCGCACACGTGATTTCATAGTCGCGCGCGATTCCTGCCACCGCATCAACCGCGTACTCCTTGCCCCAGCCGCCAAAATCAATCGCCATGCCGGCTTCCGGCAAACGCACTTGGCCTCGGCGACGTTCCACTTTTTTCCAACCCACCAAGCGTTGCGCCGTCGCGATCTCAGCTGTACTTGGAATCCGCGGTACCGCCGCTTTGTAATCCCAGAGCCGCATGAGCGGCAGCGCCGTCACATCGAGTAATCCCTGCGTCATGCCATACAGCGAATTGCACAGATCGAGAAAAAGCTCCATCTCCGCATCGATTTCCACCCACCCCAGTCCGGCTGCCGCATTAATCCGACTCACGAGACTATCAGGCCGGAAACGGGAATACTTCGCTTCAAAGGTCGTCACCCACGTCGTCACCGCTGCTTCAAATGACCGGGCCGCCATCGTATCTGCACAGACATACTGCAGCTCACACTGGGTTCCGAGCGCGGGCCACCGCAGAAAGCGCAATGGCTCTGCGCCACTCGGTTGAGCGGTGGCGGTGGCGGAAGACAGGGGGTTTTCAGCGAGAGGCGGCATGGTAGTGATTAGCCGGAAATCTTCATTCCGCCCGCACCGCCAGTGGCTGCAAGATCCAAAGCATCGCGGCCAAGCAGCCACCAAGAATTCCACCCGAATGCCCCATCCCAAAGAATTGGCGTGAAACATTATTCATGACTTACGCCACGATACAAAACCACTCGACGGTTGCGCCCCCAATAATTTTTTATCCAGGAAACTTACAAGGATTTGAAAGATGCCCCTCTCTTCCGAAAAATTCAGCCCAATTATGAATAACGTCTCTGCCGCGCGTCCCGGTATTCACCATCCAGCGGTGAGTGCTTAATGTCATCCGCTCCATTGCCCATTACGACGGATCGGTAGTTGGCGGCGCCTTTTCGCTCACTATTTCAGCAACGAGAAACGAAATCCCACTCAAGCCCAAGGCTTCGAAGACGCCGGCGATCTCTCCAGCGTCCGGCCAACTGGCCAAGGCGCGCGGGATATGAAGCAACACGACCCAGAAAAAAATCATCAGGCCCGATAACCCGGCCGCGAGGCGGGCCGTCGGACGAAAATTCATTCCCACTCCACCCGCGATCAGGGCAATGCCGGTGCCGTGAGCCCAGAATCTTTGCCCGGGCAACCAGGCCGGCACCATCTGGATTACGAAATCGTCATAGATGAAATGTTGTACGCCACACACGACAAGAAATACGCCGAGAAGAACCGCGCAAAGGCGCGTGGGGCGGACCAATCGCAGCCTTGCATCCGGCCGTGAAATGCAGGGAGCCCCCTGCGTCGGCTTAAGCGCTATCGAGTCCAAACGCGTGAAGGCTAACGCGCTCCACTTTCCAGGCACTGCCGCCAGCAACAGGGCTCCACCGAGCATGGCGAGCGCCTTACAGGGATTCGTCCACCTGAATCCTGCCGCAGGATCGCCCACCACTTCGGGCACCCGCAGGAGCAGCACCACCAAAAAAAGCCCCGCCAACCCATAGGCCGCCATTCGCCTCTGTCTATCCACCGTGATCGCAGCCCCGATACCAATCAACCCGACGCCACTAAGCACAGCCCAAGTTACCGGCGACGGAATCCACGCCGGTAACTTGGGCACCAACCGCACGAAGTTATGCGTGAAGAGTTGAAGAAAACCGGAAGCAAGCAGAGCGATCCCAATGAAAATCCGACCTGACGCATAGTTGAATATCATAAAGGGGGAAAAGGTTCGTGATCGGCAAAGAGCACCCGATTCGACAAGCTTACCTTAATCAACACCAGTCATGCCCCTCCCCCTTCACTATTCTTAATTTTTCTTCCCAGCAGCCCCGGTCGCAAAGTAGATTCTTAACGTTTAGCATCGCGTGACTTTAGCAGTATTCAATTCGACACCCCGCCCCAATCTCCTCAAGTTGACCGTTAAATCATTTATGAAATCCCCCTCAGCCTCCGTGTTAGGTTTACTCCTCGCCACCTCCGCCTTCCTGCACGCCGCACCCGATTCCAACTGGCTCGCGCATGATCGCGAGCGTCCGCTTCCGCCGGTGGTAAACCCCGGCACGGCGAGCACGCAAGACCAGCCGGGCAAGCCGCCGTCTGACTCCGTGGTGCTTTTTGATGGCAAGGACCTGACCCCGTGGGTCGCGATGGACGGCAGTCCGACCAAGTGGATCGTGAAGGACGGGGCGCTGGAATGTGTGCCAGGCAGTGGCTACGTCCGCACGCTCCAAAGTTTTGGGGACTGCCAGTTGCACGTCGAGTGGGCCGCGCCAACCCCTGTCCACGGCGACAGCCAAGGCCGCGGCAATAGTGGCGTATTTTTCGGTTTCAACCGCTACGAGATCCAGGTATTGGATTCCTACGAGAATAAAACCTACGCCGATGGCTCGGCAGCCTCGTATTACGGCGAATATCCTCCTATGGTGAATGCCTGTCTCCCTCCCGGCCAATGGCAGACCTACGACATCATCTGGACCAACCCGCGGTTCGACGCCGAGGGCAAGCTGCTCGCCAAGGCCAGAATCACCGTCATCCACAACGGAGTGCTGGTGCAGAACAATATTGAGGTGGAGCGTCCGAATACAGGGCATTGGTTCAACCCACCGCCCTATCAGGTCCACCCGGAGCGGCTACCGATCGCGTTCCAAGACCACGGAAACCCGGTCCGTTTTCGCAACCTCTGGGTGCGAGAATTGGGGTCCTACCGGCACAAGGAGTTTATGCTGCCGAACGCACTCTTGGACACGTATGTAGGCGACTACCCTCGTGACGCCCATGACACAGTCAAGGTACGGCGGCTGCCGGACGGTCTGCTGTCGCTTACGCTCGCCGGTGGAGAACTCATCATGCATGCGGCCTCACCCACCCATTTTTATGCCGAGACCACGGACGTGCAGTGTGAGTTTGATTTCACCGGTCCGAAAAAAATCGCCGCCGTCAGTGTCGGCGAAGACCAATCGCGTGCGATGAAACTGGAACGAGTGACTCCGTAAGCGGCTGTCCGAACAATCATTGTTTTTTGTGGGTCGGCGGGCGTCCACGCTGCCACCCGCCCGCGTGGGCGCGACCAAAGGTCACTAGCAACCTGCCGCGTCTTGAAACAAGGGTTATTCGGATAGGTTCAATCGGCGACTGGGGATTAAACGCCCAAGATTCCGGGACACCGGACTGGAAAAATTCCGAAAATACTGGCTGTTTCGCGTAGCGGGTCGGGCCACATAGATTGTCATTTATAATACCGTACTCGCATGTCCTCGCATCTGGCAGTTCGTTGTTCCCTCAAGATGATCGTGTCTCACGCCACCCCTGACGGGACGTGGTCCTGCACCGGCTGGCTCTTCGGTCAAGGAACCACGCACTGCTGCGCCGTCCGTGCCTGTGGGGCCGAAGCCACCGTGCATGGAATTTACGGTCTGCCTCGGCCAGACGTCGCGGCCACGCACCCTGCCGAGCCGCAAACCACCTACTGCGGATTCCAATTCAACCTGAGCGCTTCCTCCCTCCAACCGATACGCCTGGAATGGTTAGATAACACCGGCCGCTGGCATGAATTTTGGCGCGAACCAATCAGCGAACTACAACCCCGATCAAAAAAAAGCCAACAGCCACGGCGGATATCCACCTCTCTCATACCCGTACTGCACGCCGCGATCGCGACCGGAATCACGAACCGCCCTTGGTGGAGAGCATGGCAACACACTCGCGAATTAATGACAGAGTTCACCGGCCATGCTGCGCCGGACCCCGTTCATCCGACCCTCTTGGTCAATCTGGACCAACCCCATGGAGAAATTGTTTCCGGTGAATTAGTACCCATTAGTGGATGGATTTTCAACCATTGCTCAGCGATCCGGCGAATTTTCGCCCATGCGGAACCGGATACACGGATCCATCTCATTTTTCCCAAACCCAGGCCGGATGTCGGCGCCGCTTATTCCACACTGTCTGTTCCGTTGCAGTGCGGATTTGACGGCATGATTCTACTGCCAAAAACAACCCCGGTCTGCTTTTATCTGCGCTTGTACGCTGAATTAGCCGACGGCTCAGTTGTACTCGCGCTCGCGCGCCGGTTTTTTTGCCGCCCGTTTTCCGAAACACCCGCGAGTTTGGCCCCGGCCTCACTCTGGCTCGGCGTACTTGGCCTCGCAGGCATCTATCAACCGACGTCATGGCGGGACTGGTGGCAGCTGATCCTGTCGCCTCAGCGGCTGGCGAACCCCGTGACACCGCCCGCCTCCATCCGGATCAAAAGCGGACCATTAAAATCCCTCACTGCTCCGATCCCAGCCATGATTCCACGGGACAGCGATCCCCTGATCAGTCTCATCGTGCCAGTGTACAACACCCCCGAGCCCTATCTCCGCGCCATGATTGCCAGCGTGCAGGTGCAGTCATATCCGCGCTGGGAAATGTGTCTCGCCGACGATGCCTCTACCCAACCCCACGTCCGGCATATCCTGGCGGAATACGCCCGTACAGATCCCCGTATCCGCCCGGTCTATCGACCCGAAAACGGCCACATCTCCCGCGCCAGCAACTCCGCACTCGCTCACGCCCAAGGAAAATTCATTGCCCTGCTCGATCACGATGACCTGCTTGCACCTGAAGCGTTGCAACGCGTGATCGAAGTGATCCGCGCCCAACCCAAGGCGCAATTCCTCTACACCAACCGGGACAAGATCGACGATCAGGGCCGACACTTTGATGGCGAGGAACGCGGAGCATGGAATCCCGCGATGGCGATCACACACAATTACCTTCACCATCTCACGGTCATCCGGCGCAGCGTGGTCCTTGCGGCCGGCGCATTTCGCCCGGACTATTTCGGCTCGCAAGATCTCGATCTCTATCTGCGCTGCCACGAATTATTGCGCGCCGACGAAATCGTCTATGTGCCCTTCATCGCCTATCACTGGCGGGCGCATGCCGGCAGTACCGCGAGTCGGGGCGACCAGAAAGCTTACATGTTCGATTCGGCCCGACGCGGCATTGCCGACGCGCTGCATCGCCGCGGCCTCCGTGCCACCCCGTTCCTCCCCAATTTCGGGACCATCTACGGGATGAATTTGCACCAGCTCAACTGGGACCCGGGAATTCTACAGGGAAATCCCGTGAGTATTATTATCGCCGTACCATCGGCGCAGCACGATTTCGGACCACACTCACTGGCCAAATTAATAGCCACGGTGCCTGCGGTTGGCACCCAAATCATCATCGTCTCCACCCGAGACCTCGCCAGCGCACGACCTGACTCCGGACAGATCAGACCAGAATATATCATCGCACCGATCGGCACCCCGGAAGCCGGACTCTATAATCTCGGTGCGGCTCACGCGAGGAATCCGCTGCTGCTCTTGCTCGACGCAGAAACCAGTCCCATCCAAACGGGATGGCTCGAAGATCTCGTTGGTTGGCTCAGCGTTCCCGGCGTGGCGGCAGTGGGTCCAAAATTAATCGCCTCCGACGGACTTTTGGCCAGTGCCGGATGGACCGTTCATTCCCGGTCCCATTTGCCCCTGCCACTATTTGCGGGAGATCCCGTCGATGAACTCAACTCTCCTTTCCTCTCCCACTCCGCCCGGGATGTGCTGCTCCTTGATCCTTCCTGTGTTCTCACCCGCACGGCGGACTTCCGTGAACTCGGAGGCTTTGAGCACAAAAGTTTTCCGGCACAACACTTCGTCGCGGACTATGGCTTGCGCCTGCGAGACCTTGGTCGACGGTCAGTCTATAGTCCGCAAGCCGTGCTCGAAACTTCCAAAGAAATCCTGTCGGAACTCACCCCTCATACAGCCGAAGATGTCGCCTTTCAACAGCGCTACACCCAGTGCCAAGATCCCTGGATTAGCCAGCCCACGACGTCCCAATGTCTCCCGCCTTCTCGTCCGTCAGAGTTGCAACGGAAAACCTGGATGCCCGCAGCCACCCTGGAGTTTACCGGCGGCTGGTTATATTTGGAGCAACCTTTTCCCGGCGAAGAAATCCACGCCGGTCACCAGCTATTGCGCGGTTGGTGTCTCCCGCGGCCCGGACAAACCATCGCAGAGCTAAAAGTCAGGATCGGGGCACACACTTACCTGGCCGATTTGGGTCATCCCCGTCCCGATTTGACGGCGCACACCGGATGCTGCGGGGATTTCCTCCCGGCAGGATTCAGCCTGGAACTCGCGCTCCCTTGCGGTCCGGCTCGGCTCGAAATCTTTGTTTATCTTGTCGGTTCGGGTTGGCAGCTCGTCGGCATCATCGAACTCGAAATCCTTGCCCAGCGTGCCCCCACCAAACCTGATCCAGCCGTACCTGTTCCCGTGGATTTTTTCGCCGATGCCGTGGAACTGCTGCTGAAAAAATCAGCGGAAAATCCCACCGTGAATCTGGCCAAACACGCCGCCCTCATCGCCTGCCAGACGGCGGCACTGCGCACCAAGCGGTATGCGGTTAACCCCTTTCAGGGATTCATTGACTGCCCCCACCCTCATTTCGTCCCGATCTACGGCGGCGTTTATCTCTCGGGCTGGCTGTTTCATGAAACGATCCCCATTCGCCGCGTAGTCGCCTCCTACGATCTCACCGGTTGGATCGAGTTGCCCTACGGCAATGAAAGCGCATGCGTGAGCTCCTTAATTCCTGAATTTCCCCAAGCCGCGCATTGCGCATTCGTCGGCTTTGTCCCGGTGCCGCAAGATTTGCCCCCTCCGCGAACGCTGCGGATTTGGGCGGAGTTGGCCGATGGAAATTGGAAACTTGTTTTTGTCCTGCGCAGTCGCACCCACTCTCTCGGGGCATCCGACCTCCGCACCCTGCACGGCGTCAGCGGGTGGACTCTGCTCCGTACGACTGTGACGCTCCAATTGGCATTTTTTCGTTGGCACGTGCGCAGCTCCGCCGGAATAAAATTCTGGACCGTCATGAAAGAAATGCGGCAACGGATTCCTGCGCCCATGCCACGCCCCCAATTAATTTCTGCGCCCCGCGTGTCCACCAAGGTGCCGGCCACCCCGCACCTCCTGCTCGTCACCCATAACCTCAACCGCGAAGGGGCACCTTTGTTCCTCTATGAGATCGCGCGCTTTTGCCAAGCTCACCTCAATTGCAACCTCACCGTCGTTTCCCCCCATGAGGGCTCACTCCGTTCGGAATACGAACAACTCGGGGCGGAAGTACGCATCATCGACCGAGCACCGCTTTGGTCCGCCTCCACCGAAGCTGAAGTGCAGCGCGCACTCCGTATCCTCGAACAGGAATTACGCGTGCCTGAAACCAGTCTTGTGGTGGCAAATACCATCGAAAGTTTCTGGGCAGTGTCCGCTGCCCAGCACGCGGGCCGTCCTTCCCTTTGCTACATTCACGAACCGGGCGTACTCGGTTTTCACTATCTACGGCAGCTCAGCAGCCCTGTCCGTCGCGCTGCCGCCACCGCCTTGGCCCAAGCTACCTGCGTTTCTTTTCCCAACCGCGCCACCCAAGCGTATTACCAATCAGATTCCCCGGCTGCAAATTATTGCATCCAACCCGGCTGGACCGACTGCTTGCCCCCTGAAGTTTCGCTCTCACCCCAGGCGCGGGCACGCTTGCGGGCGCGCTGGGGATTCGCGCCACCCGAACGGGTGGTGATCAATGTCGGCACGCTCTGCGCGCGCAAAGGCCAACTCGTTTTTGTCCGCGCCGTGGAGCACCTCTGGAAAACCCAGCCCGCCCTCGCCGCCCGTTGCCGTTTCCTCCTGATCGGAGCGAATGACAATGATTATGCCGCGTCCGTGGCCGCGTTGATCCAACGACTCGACCTGCCCAATCTTGCACTGATTCCAGCCACGAAACAGGTGCAGGAATATTTCAGCGCCGCCGATTTGTTCACGCTATCAAGTTTCGAAGAGGGGTTCTCCCGCGTTCTGCTGGAAGCCATGGGCCACGGGTTGCCGATTGTCAGCACCGCCATCCACGGCATTCCCGAAATCACCCGACACCATCGTGAAGCCTTGCTCGTGCCCCCGGGGGACGCACCGGCTTTGGCCGCAGCCATGCAACTTTTATTGCAAGACGAAGTCTTGGCCGCCCGCCTCGGACGCCAAGCCCGTGAACGTCTCGAACACACCTACACGGCCGAGCGCGTCCTGCCGCTTCATCTGGCGACCATCAGGCAACTGGCCCGCGACCTGAAAACATCCTCTCCCAAAATTCCTGCACGCGACTTGCCGGAGCCGATCCAAGCAGCTGTTTAATTCCAGCCGGATCACCCACCATCACAGAATTATAGGCGCTGGATTGCCGTTCAAAACGCACGCGCAAATTTACTCCGGCGGCACGCCCCGCTAATTCCACCATTTCCGCCGTACTCGTCCCCACGCCCGTGCAAAGATTCAGCACACTTGGCACCCGCGCAGGGCACGCCATCAACGCCAAGATGAAACGACAGACATCACTCGCCAGGACATAGTCGCGCACGGGTGACTGCTCCTCGGGATCAATGGCGAGCCTTACCTCCTGGCCAGTTCGTTGCGCCCGCAAAATCGCTTGCACCAAATTACCGCGCTCCGGCACCACCGCCAACCGTACGCTCAACACGCCGAATAAGCGAAAGATCACTGCTCCCACGTCGGCACGCTTAATCACGGCTTCGGCCGCGAGCTTGGAACACCCGTAAGCCGAGGTCGGTTCGGTGGTGTCATTCTCTCTCAGCAAGGCTACCGGTCGGTTTGTCCGCGGCCCGGAATACACCGCCGATGAACTAAAGAAAATCAATCGCCCGCCCGTCCGTTGCGCAATCGCGCACGCGGTCTCCGTGCTCACAATATTGTCGCGGGTGAAATCCCGGCCCGATTCATAAATCCGCGTATTAGCCGCGAGATGAAATACCGCCGCCCCTTTAAATTCACTCCAGTTATGCTGGAGCAGAGCAGAATCCGCCAGATCACCCGAAATCCAATGATCGCAAACCAGTCCGGCAGGGGCTTGCCCGCTACGACCGATTCCAATCGTCTCCTGTCCCGCCCGTCGCGCTGCGGTGACCAAGTGCCAGCCCAATAATCCGCCGGCCCCGGTGATGATGACGCTCATCGTCGCGTGATTTTTTCCGCAAACCGCCGAGCCAACTCCGCAATTCCGGCTTCAGTGAAATGCACCCCGTCAGCATAGCAATTGGCCGCGAGCCCCGTCGTATACACCAGCGCGTCACCCAGGCCCCGGCTTTCGCATTCAGTCCGGATGACCGTGTTAAAATGCACAATCCGCTCCGCACATTTGGAATCATAGGGTGAGGCGAGCGAGGCACCGAGTTGCAAATCGGGCACGAGTCCGGGGAAAACCATCAGCTTGGCCACCACGAGTCGGTCAAGAATCTGGCCATAGAGCATTCGGAAAATATCCGGCGGCGTGTCCACGGAACCCTTCGAGTCATTGGTCCCGACCACGAGCGTGCAAAAAGTAGCATCCTTCCACAACCAGGGCTTCTGATCCATGCGACGCAACACCTGCAGCACCGTTTCGCCGTTCACCGCCTCACAACGGAAGAGCCAGCGCTTGTTGGTCGCGCGATTCATTTCATCCGACAACCCCTCGGCCAGACCAAAGCGCGAACGCGCACCAGCCGTGAGACTGTCACCGAGACAAACGCCATGTTCGAAGAGCATAAATAGATTAGATTAGTGGTGGAGGGTTTCGCGCGATAAAATCATCGCGCATCAACGAGATGACCTCGAGAAAGGGAGTGAGGCGCCAGCGCCGACCCAATAGTTTCCTGATCTTGCCGTGACTACTTGCATAACGGTGGTCGGGATTAGGGCGGTCAGCCACAAAGGTCATCTGCTCACGCGCCCGCAACCCCAGGCTCCGCGCGACCGCCTGCACCACCTGCAAGGTGCTGCGACCGATTTGAGAGGATAGGTTGTAAGTCTCACCTTTTTTGCCGCGCTCGAAAACCTCGATCATCATTTCGACCGCGTCCCGCACATAGAGATATTCGCGCACGTGCCGGCCATCACCGTGAATGGTCATTTTTCGGCCGTGCAGCAGATAGGAAAATGTTTTCGGAATCAGATCCTTCGGTTGCTGGCGCGGCCCGATCAGATTGCACGGCCGGACCATCACCACATCCAGACCGAACACATCCGCGTAGGCGCGCACGAGCAGTTCGCCGCAAGCTTTGGTTGCCGCATAAATATTATGCGGACGCAGGGCGGCCGACTCCGCTGAACGCCCGGACCGACGCTCGCCGCAAACCTCATCAGTCGAGACCTGCAAAAGGCGCTTGCCCTTCCCCTCATTGCGCACGGCCTCCAATACACTGTGCACGCCATTGATGTTAGCGCGGACAAAAGTTCCGGGCGTATGATAGCAATAATCCACATGCGTCTCGGCGGCGAGCGCCATGACTCCATCACAGCCCGCCAGCAGCGCCGTCAAGGTCGCGCCATCGTTGATATCACCACGCACGATAAAAAGTTTCGTCGATTTTTTCCGCAGCAGCTTCGCTGGCCAGAGCCGATCCACCAATTGATGCCGGTGGGCCGCCATGGCCGGAGCCAAATGCTCCAGCGAACCGGCATAAGTAAACAGATCGAGGCACACCACCCGGTAACCGCGCGCCAGCAAGGCCTCGACGAGATGTCCGCCGACAAATCCCGCGCCACCGGTGACTAAAATCGTCTTGGGGTTTTTCATGACTCGATGCCATCACGATTAGCCTGGCGGACTTTTCAAGTCTGAGCAGAGCCCACCAAAGTATATTTTCAATTCAGCCAATCCGAATAGCGGATTTCAAAAGCACGGCTGTCATTAGTCGATATGGGTCGTTGCATAAGTTCGTGCGTAGTTTCCCCCGCCAAGTCACGGCATGGCCACAAGGGCCAGCCCTACGTGATTTGTCGGGCCGGCCCTTGTGGCCATGCCGGATGCGTCACGTGTATTCGTGCCCGAACTGCTAAAACAATTTATCCCGGGAGATCAGTGCTCGAACCCGCTCACCCATGAAAGTCCTGTCCATCATCGGCACGCGGCCGGAAGCCTTGAAAATGGGTCCGGTGTTACGCGCCTTGGCTGCGACGAACAAAGTGCAATCATTCGTCTGTTCCACCGGACAACATCGGGCGCTGCTGCGGAGTGCACTCGTGCAATTTGAACTCAAGCCCGATTTTGATCTCGCCCTCATGCGACGCGGTCAAACCCCCGAAAAATTGCTCGCCGCCATTTTGCTGCGGCTCGGACCCATTGTCCAAAAAGTTAAGCCCGACTGGATCATGGCCGTGGGTGACACGACTTCCGTGCTCGGGGCCAGCCTGATCGCCGCGCACCACCGCGTGCGTTTCGCCCATGTGGAAGCAGGACTTCGCACCGAGAACATGGGGGATCCCTTCCCCGAGGAATTCAACCGGCGCCTCACTTCCGTGCTCGCTGAGCTGCACTTCGCTCCCACCGAGGCAGCCCGCCAAAATCTACTGAGAGAAAATATTCCGGCGAACCGCATCATTGTCACCGGCAATCCGATCATCGACACCCTCCAGCATTTCGCCGGATTACCCGCGCCCAACTTATCTACCCTCGGGCAAAAGCTCGGCTGGTACGATCCAACCAGACCTCAACCGCGATTGCTGGTCGTCACCTTTCATCGCCGCGAAAACATTGGCCGTCCCATGCGGGAAATCTGCGCCGCCCTGCGCGATCTCGCCCGGAGTTACGATGGGACGCTCAAGATTCTCTGCATCATCCATCCGAATCCCGCCGTTCGCGAACCGGTGCGGCGTGATTTAGCCGACGTACCCAATCTCGTGCTTTGCCAACCGCTGGACTACCCGGCCATGATCGCCGTCCTCCAACACACACATATTCTACTCACTGATTCCGGAGGCTTGCAGGAAGAAGCGCCCTATTTGCACGTCCCCGTGCTCGTCCTCCGGAATAACACAGAACGCCCCGAAGGCGTCGCCGCTGGAGTGGTGAAACTCATCGGCACCTCCCGCCCGCGCATCGTCGCCGCCGTTCGCCATCTCCTCGACCACTCCAGAGCGCACCAGGTGATGGCCAAAGGATTCACCGGCTATGGCGACGGACACGCCGCCCAAAGAATCACAGGCGCCCTCACCCATGATGGTTTATTTTGGTCATCATCATGTTAGACGCGGCCCGAAGCTTACTCGCCCACGCTGGCCGCGCTCAAATCCACTGGTCGAAAAAAATCCCCCAATCATTGCGAAGCGAATAGCGGGTAGATAACTTCTGCCTGTCATTATAGGGTGAGCATGAATCCATCACGTCCATTTTCCGGCAGACAATTTGGCCAAGAACGGCTCAGGGGATTTCGTGGCCCCAAGCTCGTCGACGAAACTAAATACACACAGGAGAAAACCCGTCCAGAGGCCGGATTCCACCTGCTGGATGAGCGCGCACCAACTATCATTCAAACCCGTTTGCTCGGGCTCCGGAAATTAGCGTTGGTCCCTTCGCCCAAAACTGCCTCAACTCTTCTCTCCCATGTCTGAGGAACGTCCAGATCAAAAAAGATTCGCCGGATTGTATCGCACGACGGTGACTCCCCTGCGGCGCTACCTCGCCCGTATGCTCGGCAGCACGACCGAAGCACAGGACGTCGCGCACGATGCTTACCTCCGGGTTTACCCCAAAGTGCAGGATGAATCGGCGCGTAATCCCGAGGCCGTGCTCTACACCACGGCGCGTCGACTCGCGCTCAACAAAATCAAACGCCGCACCATCGCGCCCTTCGCTCAAGGTGAACCGAATTACGACACCGCTCCTTCTGCCGATCCCGGAGTGGTCCAACAGGTGATGGCACGGCAGGAACTCCAACAACTCGAAGTCGCCCTCGCGCAACTGCCGCCCGGTTGCCGCACCGTCCTGCTCTTGCGCAAAATCGAACTTCTTTCCCATGCGGAAATCGCCGAACGACTCGGAATCTCCATCAGTACAGTCGAGAAACAACACGCCCGCGCCCTTCGGCTGCTGCGCGTCGCCCTTCCGGCCAGAATCACTCTCCCCACCACCACCCTCTCGCCCACCAAAGAGGTGCGCTCATGAACTCTTCCACTACCAATCTCGATCCCGCCGCCGATGCACAAGCCTCCCTCTGGGCCGCTCGTCTCGATGGCTCGAAACTCTCCGCCGCCGACCGCCGCGAACTCAACGCTTGGCTCGACGCCAGCCCGGCGCATCGCACGCTGCTCTCGAACTATTGCCAATTTTCCGCCGACTTGGAGCAGCAATTACCGTTGCTGGAAGGAATCAAGGAACAATCGGAGGAAGCCGGAAAAATGCCGGAGACTGCTACGCTGTATCCTTGGTTGCGCCGGCCGAGATTGGCCGGGGCGATGCTGACAGCAGCCGCTGCAGTCGCGCTCGTGTTCTGGGTCACCCGACCCAGCGGACAGATCGAAAATATCGCGACGTCCGTCGCCCATCGCCAAACCCTCACGCTCGTCGACGGCACAAAGGTGGAGCTCAACGCGCAGACCAATCTCCTCGTCGAGATCACGCGCACCGAACGCCATGTACGGTTGGCGTCCGGCGAAGCGTTTTTCTCCGTGAGCAAAGACACCACCCGTCCCTTCATCATTGATACCCCGGCGGGATCAGTCCGCGTGACCGGCACCCAATTCAATGTGCGCACCGAAACCGCCTCCGGGCTGGAAGTAACCGTGCTCGAAGGCACGGTGCAAGTCCGGCCCGGCCAAGCCAGCGCGCCCGTCTCACTCACGATCGGGAATACGCTGACCAGTTCACCGGCGGGAGTCGCGGTGCGGACCTTGTCCACCACCCAGCTGAACGACGCCCTTGCGTGGCGCCAGGGCCAGATTGTTTTCGAAGGCACTTCCTTGCACGAAGCCCTCGCACGTTTTGCCCGCTACCACGGTCGCGGTATCACCGCTACGCCGGAGGCTGCGAAACTGCGCGTGGGCGGACGCTACAGCTTGGGCGATCTCGACGGATTTTTCTCCGACCTGGAAGCCGTATTGCCCGTCAAGGTTTCCCGTGATCTGAGCGGCACGGTGCAAGTTGACGTCCGTACCGAGCGGTGAAAAGTTTCCGAGCAATAAATCTTTCTCCGCCGATCAATTGTTTGTTGTAGGCGGGGTGCCCCCACCCCGCGAGGCATACGCAACCAAGCAAATCAAGCGCGGGGTGGATAACTAGCCAGCCCACAACAATTATCCCCCGCTGTTTTTCAACCGCTATCTGGTCCTTCCTTCTCTCGTGCGCTCTTTTCTTCCGCTCCTTTTCCGCCTGGTCACGCTCAGTCTGCTCTGCCTCGCGCCGCTCGCGGCGCGAGCCGAACCCCTCAAGTTCGATATCCCCGCGCAACCGAGCGACACTGCGCTGCTGGCGTTTTCCAAACAGGCCGGCGTCGAAGTGTTATTTCCCTATGATGAGCTGCACCGCGTGCAATCAAATGCCGTCGAAGGCCTGTTTGAAATCGAAGATGCGCTCAGCCACCTGCTCCTCCAGACGGGCTATTTGGCCCGGCGAAACGGCAAAGGAAAATACGTGGTGACCCTTATCACCCGACCGACCGGAACCATTCGCGGCCGCCTCCTCCAACCCGACGGCTCTCCCGCTGCCGGCCTTCAGGTCACCATTCCCGCCACCAAACAATCGACCACGACCAATGAGAACGGCGCGTTCGATTTCGCCTCAGTCTTGCCGGGCAAATACCAACTCACGGCCCAAGGAGAAAATTTCCGCCCGCTGTCACTCACCGACGTGAAGGTGGGCGCCAACCGCCTGACCAGTCTCAAGGAGCAAATCATGCAAGCCGCCAGCGAGTTGATTTTATTGGAACCATTTGTGGTCAAAGCCACCCCGAACCGGGTTTGGCCCGGTGGGCACGATCACGGCGTGCTCCCGTTGCGGGTGGCCGCCGGTAATCTGGATCTGCCGCGCTCCATCGATGACGCGCTTGCTTTTCAAATCTACAACCACGAGCAGATCGCCCGCAGCGGCGTGGTCAACTTGAACGAATTTTTGCAGCGCGAGTTACTCGATAGCAATGGCGCCGCCCCGCCCCTGAACACCGCCAACGGCGCGGGCGGTTTATTCTCCGGCAGCACTAATTTGGATTTACGCGGCTTCGGTTCCGAAGAAACGGTGATTCTGGTCAATGGCCGCCGCCTGCCGGAAGTTCTGACGAATTTGCAATTTTCCTCCAGTGCGCAGGCCCAGTTGCCCGACGTAAACTTCATTCCTCTCAGCATGGTACAACAAGTGGAGGTATTGCCCGTTTCCGCCGCCTCGCTCTACAGCGGCAATCCCGTGGGTGGGGTCATCAACATCGTGCTGCGCCCTGAGGTGAATGCCACCGAAGTCACCGCGACGTATTCCAATGCCTTCGGCCGCTTCGATGCCCCGCAATCCTCGATCACGTTCCAACACGGTCAGAGACTCCTCCAGGGTGCCCTGCGCCTGCGGCTCTGCGCCAACTTCACCAAAATCTTGCCCGCCACTGAATCCGATCTGGGCTTTATCGCCGCCAATTCCCGGCGCCCCACCCTCACGACGGAGCCGATTTTTCGCGCCACCCCCAATATCCGCAGCGCCAACGGTGATCCTCTCTTCGGGCCGGGCACTCCCACCACCACCTCGGTGGCTCCCGGCGCGGACGACATCGCCAGTCTCTCCGCCTTCACTTCACGCCAAGGGCTGGCCAATCTGGATTTGTTCGCGATTCCCTCCGGCTTGGCCACTTCGCCCAACAGCACCGGCTTCGCCTATGGCAAGCGCCAGCAGCGCTCTACCTACTATGGCTCGGTCGTCTACGATGTCGCGCCCTGGCTACAATTGGGTTTCGACGGGACCTTCTCCCGCAGCATCACCAACCCGGGCCTTAACCTTTTCGCCGCCGATCTTTCCCTGCCGGCCAACTCCCCCTTCAATCCCTTCCAACAAGACGTGCGCGTCTCCCTCAACGAATCCGCCCCGCGACTGGGCGAACGTTACAATGAAGCCCGTCTCGAATTTTCTTCGCTCGTCATGGGCGCGTTGCTCAAATTGCCCTCGGATTGGCGTCTCGCGCTGGACGCCCAGTACGCGCACACCCTCGCTACTTACCGCGGTCTCTCCGATTTTCGTTTGGATCGCTGGCAGGATCTGGTCGATCAGGGACTCTATAATCCGCTGCGCGACACCCAAGTTCACGGTCCGCCGCCAGTATTTTATGATCAAGTTTTGGTCCACTATGGAACCCCGGGCAGCTTTGTCACCCTGGGAAATTATCAGGCGCTCGACGCCGCCTTTCGTGTCACCAACCAAGCGCTGCAACTCCCCACCGGACTGAGCGCCGTGAATTTCGGCGGCGATTACCGGCGCAACACACTTGCCAGCTATACGGACCAGCGAACCTATGGCGATGGCTCACCCGCAGGCAACCCCGACGTGTGGTTTGGTCGCACCTTGCAACGCTTGAGTGCTTTCGGAGAACTGCAGGCCCCGTTGCTTCCGCAAAAATGGCTTCCCTCCTGGCTCCGCAGCCTCGATGGGGATATCGCGATGCGCTACATCACCGCCCGCTCCGCCAAAGAATCCTATCTCGCGCCCACCTATGGCGTGAAACTTGATTTCGTCGGCGGGCTTTCTTTTCGCAGCAGCATCACCTCCTCCAGTCGCTACTCGACTCCCTATCTGAGCCGGCTGGCCGGGTCAACCGGCGGCAGCAGCGGCGGGGTTAATTCCGTTCGCATCGCGGATCCCCGGCGCAATAACGAAACCTATGATGCATTGGAAAAAGAATCGATCGGCTTTGACTTAAATCCTGAAAACGCCGTTACCCAGACCGCCGGCCTGATTTTCCAACACGGTAAAATCCATCGCCTCCGGGCCTCGCTTGATTTCTTCGACACCACCAAGGTCAACGAGCTAGTCATGCTCGATGCCCAACATCTCGTGGATCTGGAGCCGTACTTCCCCTTGCGCGTCACGCGAACAGCGCCGGCACCTGGCGGCACTTATTCCGTTGGCCGGGTGGTTTCGGTCACCCCCGGCAACGTCAACTTCGCCTCCCGTCATTCCCAAAATTGGAATCTATTTTTGAATTACAGTTGGAGCCAATGCTTCGGCGGCACTATCCAGGTGAATGGCCAGTTGGTTTATTTCCAACGCTACGACCGCACCAAACTATCCGGCGATCCGGTGGTGAATGAACTGTCCCACCCGGACGGCACCGCCGCCAACCTCTTGAAATACCGGGCGACACTCAGTGCGGGATGGTCGAATCCCGACTATGGCTTTGGTCTGGAAGGGCACTACTATCATCGGCGCATTCTCCCCCTGCTCGAACAAGCCAGCCAAGGCAGTGATCACATCAATGCGTTCTGGCAATTCGACGCCTACCTGCAAAGCGACTTGATGCGCTGGCTGCACAAGAAAACGACCAACCGTCATTACGGGCTGCACGGCCAATTGCGCGTCAACAATCTCTTCGCCGCCAACTTCCCTCGGTACAGCTATGATCTTACTACTGGCGTGCAACCCTACGGCGATTGGCGTGGCCGCACCTACTCCCTCTCGCTCACCGCCACGTTTTAAATGAACGATCCGGCGTTATCCGAACCATCACCCACCCACGAATGACATGAAACCACTCTCCGAAAATCTTGCGGAAACGGATCATCTTTATTCACCGGTCGCGAAATCCCCCTCAGTCGAAACGGATGATCCCCTGCGCGAACTCCTGAAGCGCTGTCCGGCCTCCACCTATCAGGCCGCCCGGCTTTACCGACAATCCGGCGACCCCCGGCATTTGCCGACGATCATCCTCGGCCTCCTCGAGAAATTCGTGGAGCCCGAGTTGCGGATAAAACTCCGGCAACCCGCCGACACACTCTGCCTGGCTGCGGACCTGGGCATCGACTCACTATCCATGATGGAAATCGTGATCTTGGCCGAAGAAGTATTCGCGATCTCGATTAAGAATGAAGAGCTGCGCTCGGTCCGCACCCTGGGCGACGTCAAACAATTCATCGCCGAGAAAGTGCGCCAGCCCCCTCAGCCGCATGACACCTGATTATAACAATTGATACCCGCCCCATTCGGCCGCCCTTAAGCGCTCCCGCCGCAATGGCCATTCAAGCCAGATCCCTTCTGCATTTCCTCGCTGTTGGTTAAAAAGAATGGGGTCGCAGAAAAACCCTGCAATTGTGCTGCATCTTAGCGGTTTTCCAAAACCGCAATCTTATTTCGAGTCCACCTTGCCCCAGGCCAAATCGACCGAATCCGCATCGATGAAATGAGTATCGTCTAGCGGCTGGCCCTCCTTACTCAGTAGGCTGATCGTGACGACAATTTTATTTGGAGAAGAAAGATGAAGCCGTTTGGAAGAAATCTCCATATGAGAGAACCATGTTCCTGTGTCTTTCTCTTTAGCTTCCGCGTCGAACTTGAGTGTAATGGGCTCCTCATTATCATTATTCAAACGAAGTGTGGCCGAGACCGCTTTGGCCGGAAATTGCCCGCCGCCGCGCAAATCAATGCGAAGCGGTTGCTGCGGCTCTGACAGTACGCCGAGGGAAATCAACCCTCGTAACTGCAGGGTCCCGCCGGCGGGGCCACGAGCCGTAAAGCCTTCGGTCAGGGTACTGTGGACTGACCCAGCTTCGTTAGGGGTTTCCTTGATCACCACGGCCGGAGCACTCGTCCAAAATGACCAAAATTCACGGGGCTCCTTGATGGGTAGATTGTCTTTGCAGCATGAGACGAAAAGAAGGCCGAATACAGCGAGAAGTATGATACTAAAGTTTCTGAGTTTCATGGTAGATTCAATTCGATGGGATGGTGGCTAGTGCTTACTTGCAATATTAAGCGATATATGGCAGGCCTGAGGCATGGCCCGAACAGCAGCACCCCTGACGTTGAGTGAGGATGACCGGTTAACCTTGGAGCGACTGGCAGCGAGTCGCACCGAGTCGAAGCAAGCGGT
>JANYCF010000049.1 GCA_025360455.1 Opitutaceae bacterium
ACCGTTGCCGGCCTGGAAACTGGCCGCCACAGCACTCGTGATCGCGGGGCTGGCCTTAAATATTTTCGGCCCACGATGGAAAAAACAAGAAGCGCTGGCCGTGCAACCGACGGAAACATAGGAGTTGAGGATCGGATTTAGACTTTAAGGTCTGGGTTATGAGTGACGGAAAAGCTCAACGCAGGAGCCGGAGCAGTGTTTCCCTGTTTCGCCTGTGGGTGAAACCAGATAATAACAGCCGGCATAAAACCATCCCACAGAAATCTACCCCATTTTGGCCGATCTATCAGCGAAAGGATAGCATAGTGCGACAGTGAACAGCGCTCCAGCCATCAGGGCGGCGGCGCCTCGTACGTGATTCCAGTTTGTCCAGCTGACCACGTAATCAGCCCAGAGCCTCGCGCCTTCACTGCTCGCCGGATCCACGGCGGCCAAGGCGTCGTTCCGCGGCACGTTGCAGTAAATGGTCACCAATATCGTTCCGATCAGATAAAGCATGCCGCCACTGATCAGACAGATCGACCGAGGGGTGCGCCAAGCGGAGACCGAGCAGCCCATGAGGATCAAGCTGGCGACGGCGGTGCCGAACAATACGCCCAAGAACCACGGATTAATGACGACGATATTAATCGATTGCATCGCGGCGATGCCAACGTATGGAGCGAGCTGGGCGAGAGCCTGCATGACAAACGTCGAGAAAGCATAGAACACTCCTGCGATCAGCCCGCAACCAAGAGTCGACCCAAAGGTCAGGGCAAAGAGCCAATTTTTCTTCATGGCAGAAAATTCAGACCTTCGTGGAACGCATCGACGGTTCGGTTTTCCGAAAATTCGCCCAGACGAAAACGCCGATCAGACCGATGACTATTTCTAAAGCGGCCACGATGATAAAATCCATCGTCGGCAAGCCATCAACCGCCATGCTGAGAATACGGGATAGACCGTAGGCAAGGTAGGTCAGAGTGGAAACCACGAGGGAAGTGTACGTCAGCCTTTCGACGAAGACCCCCAGCATGACCAAAATCCCGGTGACGAGCAGGGAGCCACCAGGTGCTCTGATTTCATTGAGCAAGCTGATATTGCCACCCAGTTCGATGTGGGAAGTCGCATAGAAAGGCCCCGGGAAAAACAAGATGGCGACTCCCACGACGACTCCGATTAAGCCGGAAAGTAAGAGGAAAATATTAAGGGCAAGCGATCGTTTCATAGTTTCGTGAAGGAGAATCCAAAGTGATATTTGGGCATACCACTTCAAAGCACCCGAACACGGCAGCAAGTTGCAACTAATAAGTAATTTTCCTCCCGTGGAATGCACAGAGCCCACGGAAGGTTCAAAGCGGAGAAAGGGGGAATGCCTCATCCCGGTGATTTCTGTGGTTGGCAGGTGCTCCGTACTGAACTCAACTGGGATTGCTCAGCTTTGATTGATTGCTGGGGATTTTTTCGAAATGGGACTTGTAGCCGGGATCAGGCTACCCAACTTCAGAGCCAGTCTACCCACCCTTCACTTTCCAACTCTCTCTCATGAACGAAGACCTGCTCAAAGCCATCCACCAAGAACTCGTCGCCATCCGCCAACTCCTCGCCGACGGCAAAGCGGCTCCGGCGGCCCGCAGTACGCCCGCTCCCCGCGCCAGCGCCCCCACCACCTCCGCCTTCACGAGCAGCGGCGGCGATGCACCGATTCCTCAGCCGACAGAAATCATCGCGAATCCAGGCGACGTGCAGGTGCATTTCGGCAAGAACAACGGCGTGGCGCTCTCGAAGTTAGGCGAGCGTTCGCTCTCTTGGTATGCGCAGGAACAGGCTCCGCGCCTCGACAGCACGGGGAATCCGTATCCCGCGCGTCCGCAGGAAACCACGCTCCGCAACGCCGCCCGCACTCTATGGCACCAGAATCGCGGCACGCTCGGCGCTGCGGGAGAGACCGCCAAACTTCCGTCCGAAGCTTTCGCCGAACCCGCCGCAGCCCATCCGTCCGACGAAGAAGCGTTGCCGTTTTGATTCTCATCAAGACACCACTAAGCCCGTGAAAGAAACAAAATGGTTGGAGCATTTTATGATTTCTGTAGCCGCACTTGAGCTGGAGGCGAAAGCGCGGTCCGCTGGCGTGACCACGTTGTCGCTATACTCCAACGCGGCTGCACTTTTGCTAAAAATGCGCTAGGCAACCCGCCGGCCCGGCCTTCATGAGTTTTGCCAAGAAGCGTTTCATCCTCTGGGATCACGACGGTGTACTCGTCGATACCGAGCGGTGGTACTACGCGGCACTGCACGAAGCGATGCTCCCACTCGGCGTGGATTTCGACCAGGCAACTTATCTCGAATACATGGCGGAAGGACGGACCTATTGGGATCTTGCCGTGGCGCGAGGAGCGACACCCGACGACATCACCCGCCAACGCGCGGTGCGCAATCGACTCTACCAAGATTATATCCAGCGGGAAGCGATCGAAATCCCGGGTGTAGCGGAAGTGCTCGAGCAGTTAAGCCCGGAGTATCGCATGGCGGTGGTCACGACTTCACGGCGGGTGGATTTTGAATTGATTCACCGCTCCCGCGATCTTCTCAAGCGGATGGAATTCGTTCTGACCATCGAGGACTACGCCGAGGCCAAGCCTCATCCCGCTCCCTATTTGGCGGCACTCGCACGGTTCGGCGCCGAACCGGCAGAAGCGGTGGCGGTGGAAGATTCCTCCCGTGGCTTAAAATCGGCGGTCGCGGCCGGGCTCGATTGCATTATTATCCGCCATCCGTTCACCGCCGCGCAGGATTTTTCCGCAGCCAAACAAATGGTGGACTCGATCCGCGATTTGCCGGATGCGATAATCAGACCGTGAGTAAATCCATGCAACACCGGTTCAAGGTTGGCGCTTGGTCGTGAATTTCCCACTGGAGTGGGGTTTCTTCGTGATCGGCTTTGCCTTGGCCGGTGAGGCTGGAATCACTTTCACTGCCACCGGCACCACTGGAACGGAAGCGGAATGAACAACCGGCGGAAGACTCATGGGCGGTTGCAGCTGCATTACTCGCTTGTTTTGCGGTGCAGCCACCCAGCCGCCGCGCCGGGGCATATCACCCACGCAACCGCTCAGCAGCGACAACAAGGCCGCACCAGACATCACTGTAACCCAGCGGCGGAAATTGAATATTTTTCGAGACATCCCTGACCTTACATCAAAAACCAACCGATGGCTATGGGGTTTTCGCCTCTCCAACCGATGAAGGCTGGTAACGCTAATTTCATTAATTCTCCCCTTTAAAACCACTCTGTTTGTCCGCTTATCGCCATCGTCCTTCTGCATTTCCGAATGGAATCATCGTGATTGTTATCGTTCCAGGACGGTGCTTTTCGCACCTCGTGACCAATACCGCCCATTGCACGTTATTGGGATAACGATGGGGCACTCAGACCGAGCGTAACCATGCAAAATTCAAGCCGTGGCGTCGATCGCAGCACGCAGCTCGGCGAGAATCTTGGCGATTTCCTGGTATGAATCGTAATTTGTCCGACCCATCCGGAGCGTCTCAATCGGCAGATAACCATGATAGCCGGACTGACGGATGATCGTAAGCAGTTTTTTCAAGTCGATGCGCGGAGACTCGGGCGTACTCTGCGTCGTCTCCTTGATCTGCCAATTCACGGCGCTTGGCGCCATCAACGCGATGTCTACGTAAGGATCGGGGGTCAGATATTTTCCCGTATCCACCAAGGCGGAACACCACTCATGGCCTACCTGCTGGAGTAAGTGGAGATGCTCCGGACCGCTGCTGATAAAGTCTCCGTGATTTTGCACCGCCACAATCACGCCGAATTTCTTTCCATGCTCCGCGCACTCCCGCAACGCATCCGCCACCCACCCTTCGACAATGTCACGGGTCGCGTGACCCGAGGCCTCCTGCCAATTTTTATAGGGTGGTTGTGAATCCGCAAAAGCCCGCACCGTCGGAGCTCCGAGCTTAGCCGCCACCTCGATCCACGTCTTGATACGTTGCACCCCCTCGGCCCGGACCGTCGGGTCCGCCGTGGTGAAATCATTCCGTACACCGATACCGCTAATCCCGAGCCCGAGATTAAACGCGTGGCGTTTCAATTTGATAATATAGCTATCGTCGGGAGCCTGGGGATAACCAGGGAAAAAATATCCCGTGACATCCACCCCATCGAAACCCTGTTGGGCGCAAAAATCGCAGACCTGAAAGAGATCAATGCCCTGGCTGGAGTCTTTCGCATTCGCGTTGAGCAGTTCGAGAAAAGAAAAGGCATTGAGGCTCGGCTTCAATCGTGGGCCGCCCTTGCGCAAGGCGGGTTCAGCCGCCTCAACGCTGGCTGGCTGGCTAAGGTTGGCGGCGGCCAGACCGAACGGAACGAGCGTGGCCGTAGTGAGAAAATGACGACGCGTAATGGAAGCATTCATTTTGGGGAGAGATCGTTATTAAGTTGGGCAGAGATGGGCAAAAACAACTCTGTATTGTCATTTAGGGGGACTCTTGCCCGCTCCAGCCAACGCACAGACGAAACAGGTTCGCGACTAGAATCGCTCTATTTTCGGAGGGAGATTGCGGAGGTTTTCCTTAATGCCGTAAGTAATTTTTTCAATCAACTTCCCTTTCGCGTTTAAGACATAGAGCTGACTGGTCTGGCTAGGAATCTTCCCCTCCAAACTCGTTTTCAAGCCGACATCCGCCGACAAAAGGGAATCTGCCAGATTTAGGCTCAATTTGAAAACACGATCCGACTCCTGATCCTCGTTGAGCACCAAAATGGAAATCTGTTTTTCATTGCGGGCACCCATGATCTTCAGGAGCGGATCCTGGGAGGCGGTTTTAATGGAGTGTCCCTTGAAATAACGGGCCATCATCTGCGTGTGGTAGTAGCTCGAACGAGGCGAAAAATCCGGCGGCAGACCGAGAAAACCAAAATCGGTTTTCACCGCATCGGTTTCACTCAGACACCAGGGAGCAACCGTCAACGCGCCGTACTCCAAGCCGATTCCGAATATTTCCGCCATGAATTGACCGCCGAGGAAGGAGGGATTGCCGCAGCCTTCGATATCACGGTCCGGATTGGCGTAGGTGACGTTCACCTCCGTGAGCGACCAAGTTAAGCGCGCGTCACCGGTGCGTCCCTGCTTGAGATTTGCCTGCTCAATCAGTGCCGCGAGCTCCTTGGCCTGGTCGCGGATTTTCTGCACCCCGGTAACAATGACGTCGTGACGCGTAAACTTTTCGCCGTTCGGATAGTTGTGGAAGTTAAAACCGTCGATGAGCCAACGCCCGTTCGCATCCTTGCCGGTCAGATCCATGTTGCCGCCACAAAACGCGTTGTAGGCGGGTTGGCGCAACCAGGCCTCATCGAAGATCAGGATTTTGATGGAGGGATCGGCCGCTCTCATGGCCGGAGCGATCCGCAACAAATACGCGTGGACCTCCGCCAACGGAATCGCTTCGTGCAACATGGGCTCGTTACCGATGGACCAGTAGCGGACGGGGGTGCGCCCGGGCGCATTAAAATATTTCACCAGCTCTGCGGCTTGGGCCGCGGTGAAAGTGTAAGGCACCTGCAGGAGCGGCTCCGCGCCGATGGCTTGGACGGAATCGACCATGGCCGTCCAGCGCGCGAGGGACGGTGGATGTATATTGTACTCGTTGCCGCCAATACGAATAAGTTGCACTCCGCTCTCTTTGATTTTGGGCCAGAGGAGATGAAGATAGCCGATGCGACTTTCGTCGCCTTGGGCCAGCCAATGATTCTGGCCGAAAAAAACGGGGCTGATTTCTTGCGCGCTCGAGACTACGGTAGCGAGCAACGTGACGAGGGTGAGGCGGAGTAGGTTCATGATTTTTAGTGAAAAAAATTTGCAGCCGAGACGGAAAAAATGCGCGTTAAAGGTGAAGTCATAAGTTTAATAAAATCGGCCGGTAGTGTTCATATTGTGAATGCTGTCGGCTATTCCTGCTTAGTGCGCCTCGGCCGCTTTACGGGCGTAGAATTCCTGCAAGACCGAGAAGGCGAGCTTACGAGTGCCGTTCTCGCCAATGAGGCCCTTGCGATTCCAACCGTCCTGAATGTGGGGCAAGGCCCGGCGGGGAGAACGAAAATCGCAGAGGATCCACGGCGTCATGCCGCGCAACTGCGGAATTTTTTCCAGCATCGGCAGAGTTTTCCGATAAAGGTCGGCTTGAAATTCCTCGGTGAAACGGGTGAGCCGATCACCATGCAGGCCTTGCAGCGCGTCGCCGCCAAATTCACTGATGATGACGGGCTTGTTGTAATTGATGATCCACTTCGCCTTGGCGCAATCATCGGGCACGCCCACATACCAGCCGATGTATTCGTTGAAACTGACCAGATCGGTCACCTCCGCGAGTGGATCCTCCACAATACTGGTGCTCGGATCCTCCGCCGGAGAATGTCGCTCTATCGCAGCGGAGATCAAGCGAGTCGGATCAAGGGTGCGGGTGAGCGCAACGAGTTTTTTGAGAAAATCTGTGCGCACCGGTGAAATCGGCGTCTCATTCGCCATGGACCAAATAATGACGCTCGCGCGATTGCGGTCGCGGGTGATCAGTTCAGTCAATTGATGGGCCGCATTCGCATAGGTCGCTGGATTATCCCAATGGATTGTCCAGTAAACCGGCACCTCTTCCCACAGCAGCAGACCCAGCTCGTCGGCGATCTCCGCCATGTATTCGTTATGCGGATAATGGGCAAGGCGGACGTAATTGCAGCCCAATTCCTTGGCCCAGCCGAGAAGCAACCGGGCGTCCGCAGACGTGGTGGCACGACCGCCGCGCAGCGGATTCTCCTCGTGGAGACTGATGCCGCGCAGAAAAACGGACTGGCCGTTGAGGAGGATATGCGCACCGCGCGTCTCGATGGTACGAAACCCGATTTTTTCGGTGAGGTGGTCGGTCCCGGCGGTAAGGACGACCTGATAAAGTCGCGGATGTTCAGGCGACCACAGCTCGGCCCCCGTGAGCATGAAATCAAATACTGCGCGACCGGACGAATCCGGCGCGGCTTCGACGGCGAGATGCAGCGCCGGGATTGCGACCTGCACCGACGGTGCCGGCGTGGGGCCGTCGAGCTGGACGTAACCGCTAACGCGATGGTCGGAACCGCGCTGCAGCTGGAGCGAATAATGCCGAATATGAGTCACAGGGGCTTCCAACAGTCTGACATCGCGCGTGAGACCGCCGTAGTTCCACCAGTCGGTATTTACGGTCGGCACGGCTTCGGGGTGACGCTGGTTGTTCACGCGCACCACGAGGGAATTACCGGAGAGCCGGAGTTGGCCCGTGACTTCAAATTGAAAAGGCGTGAAGCCTCCGACGTGTTGACCGAGTTTTTTGCCATTCAGGTAAACATCCGCCGTGTAGTTGGCGGCGCCAAAATGGATGAACTGACGCGAGTCGCTCGTGCTGGGAATATAATCAAAGAGCCGGCGATATCGTAATAGAATAATTTATCGTTCTGCGAGTTCCAGTCTCCCGGCACATTCAACACCGGGCTTTGGTCGAAATCATATTCGATCAACGTACTGGGCGTGGCGGGTTTCTGATCGAGAAAGTAACCGCCGGTGGGTTTGGCGGCGGCATCGAAGGGCTCGAGGCGGTAGTTCACGTAGCCGTTGTCGAAGGGATCGACGATCACGTGCCAGCGTCCGTTTAAATTTTGCGCTTCACGGGCGGCAGCATTCATCAACGGAGTAGCGGCGGAGAGCAAAGGCGGGATTACGGCACCGGCCAGAACCAAGAGAAGTATAATCTGTTTCATCGTGAAATATAAACGCAAGTGGCGTTGGGGTAGAGCTCTCTTTGGCCGACCTCAACGCCGTGCTTTAGCTTGAACAGTTTTTTAAATACCGATTAGATTATTTATTCACCCCGTTCGGGCAGACTTGTCCGGGAAGCGAATATTTTCCTCATATCGTTTTTTAGTCGGTGAAAGATCCGGTCTAGAAGTTCAATTTCGCCGACAAGGTATAACTCCGGGGTGCTTGATAAGAGAACGCACCGGGTACGGTAACCCGGGCCGGAGAAGAGATGGTCGTGCGCGGACGGACGTAGGTATTGCTCTGACCACTAAAGCTGGTGGTGTAGATCACCTCTTGGTTATTCAGCAGATTATCGATGTTAAGATCGAGCTGCAGGGTGCGCTTATCTTTCAATTGGAAGGTATACGACAGGCTCCCGGTCGTCGTCCATTGTTTCGGTGAATAGATCGGGGTGGTCGCATCCACGGTCGGATCGTCGATCGCTTTCGTTGGATCAGCCGGGTCGAGAATCGTGTCACTGCCGCGGTAACCGAGGATCATCGGGGAGCGATAGTTGACGCCGAGACCAACGCGCAATCCTTTCAAAATGCTGCTGGAGAAACGGTAGTCAGAGGCGAAATTTCCCACCCACAAGCTTGTGCCGGTGATGTTGATCGGCCCAGCGACCACGCCCGGAATGAAGAGATCCTGCAGATTATTAAAATTGGTGACGGCATTCGCCACCCGGGTTTGATTGATCTGCGTTGGGGTGTCGTAGAGCGGATTGATCTTGGCGTCATTATTGGTGTCGATGACCACGCCTGCATCGGCGAGAATTTTGCGAATGACCGGATCTTGTTGCGCAAAATACGCCCGAATATCCGGGGCATTGTTGGTGGCGAGGGCAATGGTCCGGCCGGCGTTGAGGATCAGACGCCAGTCCGGTGTAAGGTTGGCGGTTAGTTCCAACTCATAGCCCTCCACGTGGCGCGTGCGGGTAGTATAAACATTATCCGGAAAGGCCGGAATATCATAAGCGTTACGGCCAGTGGGGCTCAAGTCACCGAGGACCGGAGCCGCGTAGATCGCGTTGTAGAAATCCTTAAAATTACCATTCGGCAGTCCCCCGTTGGTGGTATTGAAGGATTCAAGATTCTGATCGGAAGTGAAGCGACCAAGGCTGACCGACAACCGACCGTTTGGCAGGGTAACACGAAGGCCAAAGTCCTTGCCTTCCGAGGCCGTGGATGGGCTCAATGAGCCATCTACTTGCTGTTGCGGCGCAGTCAGACTGAACGTCCTGCTCTTATTAACGTACAGCCCGAGCCAAGGTTTGATGTTAAATACGGTACCGATCGTGAAGGTATTCACATCGGAAGAGAGCGCCGGGGAGTTATAGTCATCTTGAAAACGATCCTTGGCATATTGCGCTTGGCGAATTTGGGCACCCGTGGCATCCCGAGTACGCGGCACGGAGGTAGCAACCAGTTTCGTCCCGGTCGGAGCGCCCGACGCATTCTTCGGGATATACTTCAGATTAAAATAATCATCGGGCGCATTGGGACGGAATTTCAGCGTGGTACCATCCCAGCCAACCGGCATGTCACCCGGGACCATGACGCGATTATCATACAGGTAGGTAAAGTCGCGGCGAAAGGCGCCAATCAGCACCAACTTGTTTTTGTACAAGTCGAGGTTCCCGGCGGTTTGGAAGAACTTGTATTTGCGCAAACTGTCGCGGTTGTTATCCACCCGGCGGGTGTCATACATCCACTTTGGCGTGATGGACTCGGTCGCACCAGTCACGGGATTCTTGATGCTGAACGGGGTTTCGTCAGCCGGCTTGTAATTCTTGTTGGCTTGGTCGAGATAGAGACGGGTATAGACGCCAAACTGGCTGTATTCGTCGTTATCAACCCAAGTGCGAGCGTCGGCGTTGGTGTAGGTTTTGGCGGTAGTACCTGTACCGACAATCGAGGAAGTCAAAGGCAGCAGGAGCGTCTTGGCGCGAGATTCGTTGCGCTCAATGTTGATGCCGCCCATCAAGCTAAAGTTCACGCGGCCGTTAAACCAAGCCTTGTTGAAATCGCGGCTGTACACGGTTTGCAGACGGACGTTTTTCACGTCGTCATTGCGGATGTTGCGATACTCCATGAACTCCGTGTAGGGATGAAGAAAGTTCGGATTGGCCGCACCATTCGGGAGGGTTTGGTTGAGATCGATATAGAGATCTTCCAAGCCCCGGCGAGGAGCCGTGTTGCCGATCTTGTTTCCCTTGTTCATGTCTCCGGCCAGTTCGAAGAAGAGGTGGTCGCCCAATTGATAGTTGAGATAAGCGGCGAGATCTTTGCCTTCTTCCTCATAGGTGGGAACTTTGCTGCTCCACAGTGGGGTCTGCTCGCGAGTCGGCACGGTAAAGAAAGATGAACCACGCAAAGCAGCGGCCCAGCGATCAGCGGGAATGCCGGCGTAATCGTCGACCACTGCCGTACGATTGAGATTAAAGCCTGGCGTAATAATTGGCACCCCATTGATCCGGCCCGTATTGGCGAGGGTATTACTCTGACCGATGGCCTCCGTTGTGTAGAGATTGCCGAAATTCAGTAAGGTGGCGGAAGGGAAGGCCGTATTTTGCACCCAACGCATATTATTAGGACCGGCAAGGCCGTCCGTCGCGCGCTGTGCCTGCGTGAGTGCAACAGCGGGAATTCCATTGAAAGTCGTCGCCCCATCCCAGCTCGATAATTGATCTCGCATGGCCGTGAGAGCTTTGGCTTCCTTGCGCTTCGTGATTTCGCCCTCGAGACGTAGACTCAGTTTGGGGGTGAAGTTGTATTTGGCGGCTATCGACGCGCCTGTCTTCTCACTCCACTCATTTTGGCGCCAAGTATCCGTGGTATCGCGCATGATGTTCACCCGTACTGCGGCCTTCTTGTCGGCAGTGGACTCGTTGACGTCGCCAGTGAAGCGGAAGTGGTTCCAGCTGCCAGCCGAGAAGCGAACGCTCTTGATTGCTTTACCGATAATCGCCTGCTTCGTGACCGAGTTCAAAGTGCCACCGATACCACCTGCGCCAAACAAGACAGCATTGGGTCCACGGGCAAAATCGACGCGATCCAAATTGAAGCTATCCGGTGTAACAACGTAAGGAAAAAAATTCCGGGTGGGGTTGCCTACCGGAGTACCGCGCAACTTCAACGTGGAGGTGGTGGTGGCGCCAAAAACAAAAGTCGTGCCGTCGGCGACATCCCTGCTGCTATTGACCGTCCATGTTGCAGCCTGCGAAACATCGGTCAAATTAAACGCTTCAAGAAATTCGGAAGTGACCACTGAATAGGCGACCGGCGTATCCTTCAGCGCAGTCGCAATACGTCCGCCCGCCAGGGACGTGGAGGCAATCCAACCATTATCGTTTTCGCTCGTCACGGTGAAAGGGTCGAGCTGCACGATAGCCTCCTTTTCGGCGGATTGTTTTTCGACGGCGTTCTGCGCACTGGCGGTACCGATGGCAAGCAGGACAAAACCGGCGAGAGCACTGCAACAGAGCGTGCGGTGAAACGCGCCCAAGGCGCGAGGAGCGTGCGAGTGAGGCCACTCGTGCGGTGACTGTTTTTTAACGGGGGTATTCATGATCGGTGTGGGTTGCGTAGGAGGGTAAATATTAATTCGCCGCGTCCGGTCTGGGCCCTGACGGAGACAAACGAGAGGGAGGGATTAATGTGCCGTCACAAAAATACCCGCTCGCTTACGGGCGCGAATCATTGTCCGTGCTCATTGTTTAATTCAGAGGGAAGACAAAGTTTAATTGGTAATGAAAAAACAATTTAACGAGAAACTGCACCCGCCCCGGTCTCCTCCGTGGCGTGGGCCAAAAACTAAATACGGTCGGCTTCCGACGGAGCATTCGCTCGCGCCTACGCGCACTCGGACAAACATGGACCATGCCCCACCACCGGGGCGTGATAAAAAGTTTTTGCCCTTCCCTGTGATGCGCCGATGGGACACCCTCAAGAGCTTTATCCACACCCAATGAATGCGACGCGGGACGATTCAGCATCCCCGGGCGCAAGTTAGCAAAAATCGACTTCAGTGCTTCTGGGCATCAAAATATTCCACAAGTGCATAGACTTGCGAATTCAATTCCTTCATCGCCTGCAAAAGCGGCGGATAGGGGACAAACCGAGTCGTAACAATCCCCTTGTTCGAATTGCGGTTGGAGGGATCCGTCGTCTGGTCGTTCGGATCGTTGTCCATGTACTTGAACCAATGCCAGCCCACACAACTGCCGGACTCAAGCAGACCGAGAGTGAAGTTCTGATAGAAATAGCCACGATCCTGCTGGGTCTTCACCGTCCACCCCGCGCCGCTCATATTGCTGTAGCCCGAGTCCATCCCCTTCGCAT
>JANYCF010000081.1 GCA_025360455.1 Opitutaceae bacterium
CTTGATGGGCGAGGAAGTCGTAAAGTGTGGGCCGATACGCATCGGACACCGTGCCTTTGAGCAAGATTTCGTCGAAATCCGCGATGGGGATTTGTTGCAACGTGGATTCGTCCGCCAATGCAACGGTGAAGTGTCGGTCAATCTCAATGAGAATGCGGGCAAGATCCCACGTTTGGATGTCTGTTCCCGGAGCTACGGTGGTCTGAGTTCGTTGCAGAAAGCGCCAGCGGTTTTGCTGGAAATAATGCCAGTACCAATGGGCAAGGATAGCCTCAAGTACTGGCTTCATTTTTGCGGGTGCCTTCGCGTTTTCTGCTTCAAGGCGCACGATGACTTCTTCAGCTTTGTCGCCGTGAATCCTTCCTTCGAGCGAAATTTTACGCGCAATGGCCTTGAGCGCCTCGGCGTATGCCTGGTCGGCAAGAGCCCCGGCGATGATCGGTTCCAGTTCCTCAATCGCCGTGGCAGGCAGACCTTTTTGCAGGGCCTCATTGAACTTATTCCACTGTGCGTCGCGCGGCCCGGCCAATAGAATCGTGGTGAGGGTGAGGAGGCTGATAATCCCGCAGAGCAGTCGTTTTTTCATCGAGCGATCCTAGCAGCTTCCCTTTGTTATGTCGTCATGGCCATGTAATACTTTGTCATGAGATGTCATGGACGACGAGAAAGAGCGTGTAGCGGGTAGTGAGTAGCGGATAGAAAGGACGGAGAATGAAGGAGGGCTCAAGGGCAAGGCTCGGATGAGAGTGAAGGTGTCGCCAACAAGCACACTCGGCGTGATCGTGAGTCACTATATCCGCTTGACGGATATAGTGGGAGGGTTAGGTTGCCGACATGATTCAAAGTTTCTCATGCGACGAAACGAAGCGGATCTTTAATGGCGATTATTCCCGACAACTGCCCACCCAAATCCAGGCCGTTGCCCGCCGAAAGCTCCGTATGCTGCACGCCGTGGTCAAGCTGGACGAACTTCGCATCCCTCCCGCCAACCGTCTCGAAGCCCTCAAAGGTAACCGCAAAGGTCAGTACAGCATTCGCATCAACGAGCAATGGCGGCTTTGTTTCACTTGGACGCCCAATGGACCGGCGGGAATCGAAATTGTCGATTATCACTAAAATTCAACCATCCTCCTCTCATGAAAGCAAAACTGCCCAATATTCATCCCGGCGAAATTCTGCGCGAGGACTTCCTCACGCCCATGGGAATTTCCGCGTATCGCCTCACCAAGGAAACCGGTTTGCCGCACTCGCGCGTATCTGACCTGCTGGCCGGGCGGCGGGGAGTTTCAGCCGATACCGCACTGCGACTCGCACGGTACTTCGGTACAACTCCGGATTTCTGGCTAAACCTGCAATCCAGCTACGACATTGAGGAAGCCAATCGCGAATATGGTGCTGCGATTCGCCAACGCATCCGGCCAGTCGAACTCGCCGCGAACTGAGAGCAGCGAAATTTGGCCGACGGTTGGGCCGGAGACCACGATCCTCTCACGGCGTGCGCGAGGCCAGATACGCGGTGATGGCGAGCATGTCGTCGGTTGTAAGGTTCATGATGACAGGCTTCATCAGGTCCGCTTGCTTGCCGTGACGCTGGCCTGACTTGATGTCGAACAGTTGACGAAAAAGATAACTCGGAGAACGTCCCGCGAGGCTGGGCATGGTGCCAACCCCGGCGAGCGTTTGTCCTTTAAGCTCAGGGCCGTGACAGGTGGCGCAGGCGATGGTTTTGCCTGCGCCCGTGGTGACGAAAGCCTCGCCGCGTTTGACGCTGCCGATGGGCACATAGGCGATGAATCCGATGCGCGGACTGCGTTGGATTTCCACGGCGTCGGCGTCTTCCGGCACTTCGATGATGCGGTCGCCGAGCGGCTCATCGCCGCCATGTGGGATTTGCAAAAACATGCCGGCGGAAAGCGTCGTCTGCGGTACGCGCTCGGTTTCGACGACGCGGATCCAAGGCGTCCAGGGCATCGAACCATAGTATTCTGCGGCAGTGCGAATCTCTTCGTCGGTCATGCCCTTGGCGTAATCGACCATCATCTTCGTGTTGGGCTTGCGCGGGTCGGAGCTCTGGCGCTCGCCGTTACGAAACGCCTGTAACTGCGCGATGAAGTAATCGACGGGGAGTCCGGCGATGCCGGCGTTTTCCGGGCGGCCTTTACCGTTCGGGTAATGGCATCGTGCGCACGCCCACACGACGGGGGCTTTGCCGTGAGCGACGATTTCGGGCATGGCCGGGTGATCGCCGGGATACCAATCGGCCGGGTTGAAATTATTTTTGATATCAGCGGTCGTGAATTTTCGGTCGGTGCCGGGCAGCGTCCATTTTTTCGGATCGGTGGGAGGCGCTGTTGGCGGAGCCGGTGGCGCTGGTGGAGCGGGCTGCCAATCAGTGGGCACCGGATCTTTGAAACCATAGGCCCAAGGTGGGGGAATTTCGGCGGCGGCGAAGGATAACAGGATTGAACAGAGATATAGCGAAAGGCAGTGGATGTTTTTCATACGCAGTGGGTCCGATGCCTGGGGAATTTACTCGGAGGTAGATACGGTTTCGAAAACCGGACTACGGAATCAAGTAGGCACCAGGAATTCCCTGGTCAAAGGTGGCGAGCCGGGCGTGATGGGCGGTGGCGAGAGCGGCCAGATGACCGTCGCCGAGGCGCGCGGGAGTGTCGGCCCAGGAGGGCAGGGCGGACGCGCGGGAAGCATCGGCTACGGATTCAACGCGGGCGGCCCCGGCGGCCAAGCCGCGCAAAAGGCGTTGGCCGCTGGCCAGATCAGGAAGCAAATGGGCATGCAGGCCGACGCGGAGAAAAGCGATCTCTACCCAGGGGGTGAGCAGGATGGAATCATCTCGTCTTAGGGAGAGCACCCAGGCGCGAGCACGGGAGTGGTGAGTATGCACCGCCACCAGGTGAGCGACCACCACATTGACATCGAGCAGGTACTTCACGGGAAGTCGGCGAGAATGGCACGGACCAGCTCGGAAGTTATGGCCGGAGTGCCTGCCGGGTGCTTGAGGGTGAGGGAGCCGGTGGCTTTGTCACGGATGATGCGCGGCCGGGCGGCCGGAGACTTTGGAGGCAAAATCGAGCCGCGGACGTAGGCGGATACATTCTTGCCTTTGACGCGCGCACGGCGGCGGACTTCGGCCAATTCGGCGGCGGTAACACGAAGGGTGAGGGTGGGCATGTATTACCGTAATACATGCCGTGATCACCCGGTCAAGCGTGCGGAAAATCTCACAGAAATTCAGGACAGATCCCCCGAGGTCATCGTAGCGGGCACGTTACGCCCCGATCCAAATGTGGCGCGATGAGCGCGCCACCAACCGATGAAATGCTTACCGGAGCAGCGCAGTGGCGCACCAGAGGACGGGGCCTTGGCCGTGGAAATCGCCGGTGACGCGCGGGCGGTTGAGGTAGTGGGCGCGGTCGTTTTTTGTGCCGGTGCCCGCGCAGACTTCCCGGAGATTGGCGTCGGCGTCGAGGTAACTGATGAGCGCGAGCCAGCCTTTGCGGGCGGCGGGACCGTAGTTTTTTTTGTCGAGCCAACCTTCCTTCACGCCGGTGATGAACGCGAACGTGAACATGCCAGTGCACGAGGTCTCCGGCCACGAATCGGGTCCGTCGATGAGTTGTCTCCCCATGCCGTCTTCGGTTTGATATTTCAGCAGCGCGCTCATCATGAGTTTGTAGCCGACAAGAATGCGCGGACGGTCGGGATTATTGGCGGGGAGGGAGCGGAGGAGTTCGGTCATGCCGGCGGCCATCCAGCCGTTGCCACGACCCCAGTGGTGCGGAGCGTCGGGCGCGTGATAGAAAAGACCGTGGGGTTGTTGGAGACGGTCGAGGTAGTGAACCATTTCTTTCGCGGCACGATCGATGTAAGTGCGATTACCAGTGGCGCGATAGGCCTGCGCTTGCGCCAGCGTGATCATGTACATGTCGTCGATCCACAGTCGGGTTTGCCAAGAGAGGCCGAGTTTAATGTTTTCGGCGGCGTCTTTCGGGATGCGTCGGCCGTACGGCTCGTCCCATTGGCGTTGCGCCATGGTTTCACCGAGGGCGAGGCAGCGTGGGTCTTTGTTTTGTTGATAAATCTCCAGCGGTACGGCGGCGAAAACAGTCCAGTCCACATGGTCAGGATCGGAAACGAGAGCTTTATCCCCACCGAACAGTGGCTCGAAACGCTGCACGAGCTTGGCCTGCAAATCGGCGTCCTTGTCCTGCCGCGCAAAGGTCAGCGCGCCGTACCAGGTACAAATCTCGGCGTAGTGGATGACGGTATCTGCCCACTGTTGCAGGTGGGGGCGTGGAATAAAATTGGCGGAAACGCGGTGGCCAACTTCATCGGGTGATTGACCGGCTGACCACGGGCCGAAGTCATAGGCGGCACGAGAGAAAATTGCCGAGCCCAGAACAAGGAGGGCAACCAGTCGGGGTAGGAGGGTTGGCATCGTATGATCGTTGCGAGGATGACAGCCCGGCGGTAAGCCGGCGGATAGTTTACCGCAATTCCAAGATGGTATCAGCCTTGAAGAGCAATTTCATCCCGTGGCCACGATCAGTTTGCGTTCACGGTCGGCTGCGTAGGCGAGACAGGCACGGATATCTTTCTCGGTGAGGCAGGGAAATTCTTTGAGGATTTGCTCGTGGGTCATGCCCGAAGCAAGGTAATCAAGGACGTCGTGGACCGTAATTCGGAGTCCTCGAATGCAGGGCTTACCGCCGCGCTTGGCGGGTTCGACCGTGATGGTCTTGCGGTAGTCCATGGCGGAATTAATGCACAGTCTTTCGCCGGAGACAAGAGTAGGGACGTTGGGGCAGGGACCGATTCCGAGGTGGACAAAAGCCTGGTCTGCGCAAGCATGCGCTCGTATGCAGAGCCTGAAAAAACTATTCGATCAGAACGTGGCATGGGCTGAAGCGATCAAACAGCGTGACCCGGAATTTTTCCAAAAACTCTCGCGGCAGCAAACGCCGGAATATCTTTGGATCGGCTGCTCCGACAGCCGCGTGCCGGCGAATGAGATCATCGGCTTATTGCCGGGTGAAGTGTTCGTGCATCGCAATATTGCCAACGTCGTCTGTCACACCGATCTTAATTGCCTCTCCGTGCTCCAATTTGCCGTGGATGTGCTGAAAGTGAAACATGTGATGGTGGTCGGTCATTACGGTTGCGGCGGCGTGGGCAAGGTCATCCGGTGCGAGCGGGTCGGCTTGGCGGACAACTGGCTCCGGCATGTGCAGGATGTCCGCGACAAGCATCAGGATTGTTTGTGTAGGTTGCCGGACGACACGGCGCGGAGTGCAAAACTGTGCGAACTTAATGTCATCGAGCAAGTGGCCAACGTCTGTTCGACGACGATGGCGCATGATGCTTGGGCCCGGGGGCAGGAACTGACGGTGCATGGTTGGATTTACGGTTTGCGCGATGGTCAATTGCGCGACTTGAAAACTTCGGCGAGCAGCGTTGAAGAAGCGACCTCCGCTTACAAAACGGCGATCACGGCCGTGAATGCGCGCGGGTTATCGCAGCCGCCGTGGTGAATTTCGGTGGTCGAGGCGGCGGGGATAGGATTAAGGGTGGGCAGACTTTGCCGCATCTATTCTGCCTCGGCCGCAAAACGCGTTTTGCCCGTGACGGAAAGCTTGGGAAAATGGGCTGTTTCCTGGGAGTTGAAATGAAATCGCCTCACAGAAGGCCTGCACGGAAAGCTGGAACCCGGCCTCCGGACGGGTTGGGGCGACGTGCGCAGGAGAAAACGCGTCTGGAGGCCGCGTTCCACCCCAGTCAACGACATCGTTTAGCTTATCGCGCCGGGTGGGAAGGGGTTTTCGAATCGTCCGAAACCGGCGGTTTTTGCCCTGGTGGCGTTGCGTCGTGTGGCGAACGCATCACGTACGGCAGCCGGCGATCAGGCGCGGGGCGCGGGGCCAATTGCAACCGGAGCAAGCGGGGCGATTTTCCGTCGGTGGCCGGAGCCGTGATGACGAAGCTGCGGCTCTTGTAGAAATTAATCTGATGGACGCGTTGCAACCGATGGCCGAGGTCACGGGGATTTTCCGGTGCTCCGCGTTGGGTCTCGTCATCGATCACGACTTCCAGCCGGTCGGGCCCTTGCCCGGCGGCGTATTGCGCTTTGAAGTGACGGATGACGGCTTCGAGCAGGCTGGTGCTGAGGCCGGAGCCGACGAGTGCTTGGGGGATGAACAGTGCGCGCATGGACCATCGGACATAGCTCGTGCCGGCCGTGTCCTTTCCTTTTTCGTAGAGGAGAAAACCGACTTGCAGCTCTTTCCGCGCAAAACCTTCGGGCACGCCTTCCAACGTGAGCTGATAATCAAACGCCAGCATGGAGCTGACCTCAATGGCGCCATACTGCTGCAACCAGGATTGCCAGGCGAAACCGGTCCGGATGGATTCGGATTTTTCCAGCGGGGTGAGTTTGAGGCTGGCACCGGTGCCGCCGGCTTCGGCGCTGTGGAGGCTGAGGTTGAAGCGCTCCCGCACAAAACCCCGGAAGCGGGAATTGTAGATCGGGCTGAGAATCGGCCACCAGCGACGGAAGGAAGGCGTCGCCGCCCAGCGGTGAAAATAGTTCATCCACCCTTCGTTCAGCGGATGGGCCCAGTGGGTTTCCAAGTCAACGGCGAGCCAGACGTCCTCCATCAGCTGCGCGACGAGCATCATGTAGTGCACGGTGCGCACTTCGTCGTCCGCACGGGAATCGGGCATGACTTCGGTGGTTTCGGCCCCTTCTTTTTTGGGCGCGGGCTTCACTGCCGTCGGGGAATAGGCCCGGGCAACTTCCGGGAAAAATTCCGCGCGTAGGGTGGCGGGTGCATTCTCGCCGAGCGAGGATTCCAAGGCGGCGCAGCGTTCGGTGAGGGCGATGAAGGTCTCGTTCTGCCGGTCGGCGGCGGGGAACCAGCGTTGCGCGGCGTCGAGAAACACGTTTTCCACGAATTGGGTTTCCGTGCGGGTCACCCCGAAATCCGGCGCGAGTTTGCTGAGCACGGCATCGCCGGCGTGTTCGCCGAGCCGGCGGTAGGATTCCCATTGCGCTTCATCGTAGAACTGATCGCCCGTGGTCTCGTGCGGAAATTCCGGGTGCCGCACCTGATACTGCGTGATGTCGGTGGGCTCGTCGCCCGTGAGGTTGGGCTTGAACAGCAGGATCGTGCCCTTGTCCGTGCCGGCCAAGCCATCGTAGTGAATGGTGCCGACCACGGCGTGCTGGCGGGCGCGACCGGTGTCATCATGGCGGAGCGGCCCGACATCGAGATCGATCTCGACGCCGAAATCCTCGCGGATGCTGCGCAGCGCGGTGGCGAGATCGTCGAACGCCACTTCCGGATCCGTGCCGCAATCGGAGACGATGAGGTAGCGGCAGTGCCGGCGCACGAGTTCGTAGAGCCCGAGGTTTTCAAAATGGGCGCCGTCGGAGAGATGGAGAAATTGGACATCGCGCCGGCGGTTTTCCGTGAGCGCGGACATCTTGCCCGACATTTTTCCGGCCTGGTCCGAGAGCTTGCCGGCGCCTTCGGCCAGGGCCTTGGTCATTGCGAATCGGGTGGCCTGCTTGATCATACTGCGGGTCGTGTATTGCGCGGCGTGTTGCAGGGCATCGCCCAGCCAGGCCAGAGGTTTCTTGGCCAACTGGTACCATCGCTCCAATTCGCCGTCTTGCGGCAACGGATCGCAATTGGTGCGGCCAAACATTTCGTAGAAGAAGGGCCGGCCGACGAGCATGGGATGGCGCGGGTTGGGCGTCAGGGGATGCGGCACCCAGAGCCCGAGCCGCAGATTGAACGCGCTCATGACAAACGCGACAGCGGGCCCGAGATCCATGGAGATACGGCCCATCTGGGAGTTGAAGGCGGCGGCGGAGGCGGTCAGCGCCGAGGAATACCGCAACTCATCGCATTGGGCGGCATGATCGCCGAGGCTGAGGCCGAAGGGCGAGAGCGTCGCGCTGCGGGCGCCGCGATAGAGGCTGCCGAGTGTGTCGCCGGCGAGATTGTTGGCGGCGCAGCACACCAGATGGATGGGGCGCTGGTTTTTTGTGTACTCGCGCATCTCGCCGAGAGTGAGATCGTCGCCAAATTGCTCGGAGGTCGGCCGCGTATGGGACGGCCGGGCGGCCCGGGCGGCGCCGAGAAAACAGCGGCAAATCCGCGAGCGATAAAAGTCGTGCATGCCGACCCGGGCCGGATCGAAGCAGAGCAACGTGCTGAGGATAACGAAGAGTGAGCCGCCGGCTCCGCAGGCGACGGGGATCGGCCAGCCCAAGCCGTACGCCTGCACGGCCACGCCGACCGCCACCAGCATCGAAAGCACGAAGGCGATGGCGAGAAGTTGCGGCACGAGCGGTTTGAGTTTTTCCGCGACGCTCCCGATGACGGTGCTGGCGAGATTTTCTTCGGTCGGCTTGGTCAACCAGTCGCGCAACCAGACGAACAGCAAACCGAGGACCGTCGTGCTGCCGACCGTGGCCTGGAATTTCCATTGTTGATGGAGCAGCCAGTGGCTGGTTTCCCAAATCAATCCCATGCCGGCCCACATCATGGCCGGGACAAAGCAGCGGGCGGCGGCCCGGTCGAACACACTGGACCAGGTGATGGAGTCTTTGCCCCGGGCCTGGCGCGAGCCCAGCGCGCGGATGATCAGCAAACTCGCACCCGCGAGGGCGGCGACGGCCGCCGGGCCGAACAGGACGGAATCAAACCCGGTATTAAGAGGATAGGTTTTGGTCGCTCCGGTTTGCCAGACGGTTTCAATTTGGTGCAGCCATTTATCCGGAGAACCGATCTGCAGCCACGCGCGCCAGACATACCACAGGCCACCGGTCACGACGCTCGCCGCGAGGGCGAAGATTAAAAAGCCGGAGACGGACTGGCTGGAGTTGCCGGCCTTGCCCGAGCGCCGCCATCCATATTCGCAGAGACATTGGTAGCAGAACATCACGCCGCCAAGGACGCTCCAGCTCCATAGCGGATTCATTCCGGTCAGAAAATAGCCGGCATAAAACCAGACGTAATGGACGAGGGCCAGGACGGCGACGGCGGCGGTGAAGGACGGGAGCAGTCCGCCAAAAATCGTCACGATACCCGCCCATGTTTCCATAAAGAAAAAACCTACCCGGGGCATGAGGAAGCGGCTGAACTCGCGCAGGTGGCGGATCTCCGGTTGTTCGCGGGTATCGGGCTGACCGGCTGGACTGCCTTGTCCGGAGGGCTGCGAGGGGAAGTGTCGCGAATCAGTCGGCGAGTCGGCGGGTGGGGGCGAGGTGGCGTTAAAATCGAATAATTAAGCTGTTGTTCACCCATAAGTTCGACTCCACCCGCGTATTTCGCAG
>JANYCF010000087.1 GCA_025360455.1 Opitutaceae bacterium
GCCGTTGGAAACCTTGCCCGCCTTGTTGACGCCCGGCAGGCCGAAAGGCAGCCGCGGGTCGCGCTTGATCTTGTCGGCATCGACCTCGTCCACGTTGAAGGGCGGATTGGCCATCACGTAGTCGGCCTTGCCGAGCAGTTCGTGCGGGTCGTCGTAGTAGCTGATGGCTTTCTGGATGTCGCCCTCGAGGCCGTGGACCGCGAGGTTCATCTTGGCGAGGCGGATGGTGGTCGGATTTTTCTCCAGCCCGTAGAACGTGAGCCGCTCGGCCGGGCGGGCGGAAAGGCGTTCGACCACGTGTGCGCTCTGCACAAACATGCCGCCGGAGCCGCAGGCCGGATCGAGCACGCTGCCGCGCACGGGCTCCAGCACCTGCGCGATCAGCGCGACGAGCGAGACCGGGGTGAAGAACTCGCCGCCGTCGTGCGCGCCCTGATCGGCGAACTGGGTGAGAAAATATTCGTAGATGCGGCCGAAGATGTCGCCCGTGGCGGACTTGAGTTCCTCGGGATTGAGCGTGCGGAGGAGCTGGCCGATCACGGCGTTGTCCAGTTCCTGATATTCCTGCTTGGGGAGGACGCCGCGCAACGTGGCGTAGTCGCCCTCGATGGTGTCCATCGCGTGGATGATGGCCTTGGCGCGATCGTCGCTGTCGCTGAGGGCGACGAGGTAGTCGAACTGCGATTCGGCGCGAAGGAAGATGGCGCTCTGTTGGGAAAAATCGCCCTTGGTCAGCGCCCGGGTGACGCCGCCGCGCTTCGGCAGGCTGGCGACCACTTCCTCGCGGACGCCCAGATAGCGGCTGTAGGCATGGCGCAGGAAAATAAGGCCCATGACCGGGAGAAAATATTCATTGCTCGCGTAGTTGGAATTGGCCCGGAGGTTATCGGCGGCGTTCCAGAGACGTTTTTCGATGGCGTCGATATTTTCGAGCTGGGGCATGGGTGAGTTGAAGAGAACCGAGTGCGCGCAAGGCGGCAAGCGCGGTGTTGGAGGTGGGTGAAAATGATAAGCAGACGACAAGAAGATCCCTGGAGCGAACACTGGAGGTTTGGCAAAACCTATTGCAGCCAACTCCGCCGTTAATTCCCAGTGCGGGTAGCCACATGCGTCAGCGAAGAGTCGGCACTTCTGCTCGTTGGTGCTCGCAGCTAGACAATCAAAGCCGGGGCATGCTCCGTATGAAACCGACAGACAATCAACCGAGTCCTCAGGCACGGAGGCCACCTGTGTCAATTTAAGCGGGCGTGCCATTCATGCTACAGGGTGAATGAATGGCACTTTGCCCTGCGAAGTATTATCCCGCTTCTGTTTTTGGAAAAACGATTGATATTTCCTATTCAACTGCAATTTCCCGGGTGGATGGGTTGCTAAGCTGAGATGAAAAGTAATGAAATGAAGTTTAGTGAGGTGGACACGGGGCTGGCCGCTGGAATTTAATCAGGAGTCAAATGCCCAATCCGTCCAAAAATCCTTTTCGATCTGAACTGCCGCCCAAGGTGCAGCGTGCCTCCACTCCGCTTTCATTACGTGCATTGACGGCACTCCGCCAAAAGGCGGAAGCGGCCTTGCGGGCGAAAGCCAAATCGAAACAGGAAAGCGACGGTAATCTGCCTCCGGCGGCGGTGCAGAAGGTGCTCCACGAAGTGCAGGTGCAACGGATCGAATTGGAGATGCAAAATGAGGAGCTCCGCCGGGCCCGCGAGGAACTGGAAATCGAAAAGGCTAATTATGCGGATTTCTATAATCGCGCCCCGGTGGGTTATCTCACTATCCGGGAATCGGGCCTGATCCTCGAAGCCAATCAGACGTTGCTGGAAATACTCGGCATCTCCCGCGCGGCGTTGCTCAAACAAGCCATCACTCGCTTCATTCTTAAAGAGGATCACGACGATTATTATCAATTTTGCAAAAGACTGTTTGCGATCAAGTCCGTTGGCACTGAGCAGGCGGGTGAATCGGTCTCGAGTGAACTGCGGATGGTGCGGCCTGATGGCACTGGGTTTTGGGCTTACCTCGTAGCCACGATTGTTTCGGGTAAGAGTGGGGCACGCGTCATCCGGATTGTGCTGAGTGATATTACGGCTCGCCGGGAAGTCACCCGGGCTTTGATGCAAAGTGAGGGTCGGCTGCGCCATGCCGAGCAAGTCGCCATGATCGGCAATTGGGAGATTGATCTGACGACGCAGGCGGTGGTGGCATCAGCCAACGCGAGAATTCTTTTTGGGCTGGGGGAGGAGAAAATTTTGCTGGCCGACTTCACGGCGCTGCCGATGGCCGCGTATCGGCGGAAGCTGCAGACGGCGTTGTGCGACCTGATTGAGGCGGGACAACCTTACGAGGTGGAATACGAAGTCCAACGCGTGAACGATGGGCGGATCATCCATCTCCACTCGCTCGCGGAATATGATGCGAGGGGGAAAAAGGTG
>JANYCF010000147.1 GCA_025360455.1 Opitutaceae bacterium
CGAGTTGCTGGCGAAAAATCTTTTCACCTTGGGCGATTAGCGCGATCCAACCCGCGGGATCAAAGAAGGGATCGGCTGCTTCGCCTTTATCCTGCTGGGCAAACTTCTCGGTCATCCTGAACTGCTGGCCATGCGGAGCGAAAAAAATATCGCAGGGCAGCGCTTTCAGCCGGGCAAAAGTCGCCTCATAGTCCTGCACAATTTCCGGGTATTTGGGATTCTGGAGCAGATGAACCCCGGGATTCACCGAGACGCTGCAGAAAAATACCACGTGTAAAGCGCGCCCGTTTTCATTCACTTCCATCGACCAAGTTGTCGCCCCGCGCGTGTGTCCGGGCGTGAGATGAGCCGTCAAGGTGACTCCACCCAGCGTGACTTGTTCTCCGTCGGTCACGAGGTGATCCACCTTCACTGGCGCATAGACAATCGTGTCTGGCGGGAAGGAAATGAAATCATCCACCCCACCGGACTCGAGCACCCGCGCATCGCCGGCACTCGCGTAGACGTCCGCTCCGGTTAACTTTTTCATCAACGCATGTCCGCCGGTATGGTCAATGTGGGCGTGGTTGCTGAGCATAATTTTGATATCCGAAAGCTTGAATCCCAGTTGCGCCACGCTGTGCTGGATGAGCGGCACCGTGTCATCGAAACCGGTATCGAGCAAAATGTGTCCCTCGGGCGTGGTGATCAAAAACGAACTCACGCCGATCGCGCCGACGTAATATATATTCCCGACCAAGTGCCGCGGTGGCACCGGCGCTTTGAGCGTCTGAAACATTTGCTGTACCCAAGCCCGCTCGGGAGCTGGTGCGACCGCAGGCTGCGCCACCGGATCTGCGGCGATCAGCGATCCGCCGGCCAGCAGACTGAACGCAGAGATAATGGCTAAGCGGGCAATAAAAAGCATGGGGTAGAAGGCAGCACGACCGTCTCCAAGCGAACAGGAGCTACAACGCAGGTCAATCCTGTGATCCGGTTCGACAGGAAAACAATTTCATCGCCGCGATAGTGTACGCCAGGGCCGACGTAGCGCAGGCATCCTGCCTGCCCGATTTGCTTTGCCTTCGGTCTGCCCACAAATGCAGCAGGCTGGAAGCCTGCGCTACTTTTGTGTCGAAATCGGGTAGCCGAACCGGGGCAACTTAATTCACTCCGCCTTAAACCCATTGCCCGTCGCGGCCCAATAAATGCCTCCGTAGATATGATGCATGAAGTTAGCGTCGTGATAGGTGGCGGGCAGGTGGCCTAGCGCGGTGTAGAAGGCGCGGCCGCCATCGTACTCTTGATACCAGCTGATCGGATGAAATGACCCCATACCGACCCCCTTGCCGCGTGCGCCCCAGTCAGCTTGCGTTTTATAGGTGCTCTCGTCGACCGACAGCAGGAATTTTAGTTTGTCAGATTTCGGTGCACCAAATTCGTACCATTCCTCGGTGGCGAGAAAGCGTTTGGCAAAGCGATCCATCCCGGGAAAATTATAATCCTCGACCTTGATCGTGGCGGTCTGCACCGGCGGATGGATATGGAACGAATATCCCACCAGTTTGGTGTACCACGCCCAGTCGTATTCCGTATCGGTGGCGCTGTGGATGCCGACGAACCCGCCGCCAGCTTTAATATAACGCTCAAAGGCACCCTGCTGTTCATCGTTCAAAATATCGCCGGTGGTGAGCAGGAAGATCACCACTTTGTACTTCGCGAGTTCCTTGTCATTCATGACCCGGTTGGGATCTTCCGTCCAAAACACATTAAAATCATGCAGCTTGCCGAGTTCCTGAATAGCGGTGACGCCGGCGTTAATGGATTCGTGATGCCAACCCATGGTACGGGAGAAAAGCAACACGCTGAACTGTTCCGCGACGACGGTGGTCGATGCGACCAAGGCCAGCAACGAAACGAGGAGGAGTTTGGGTAATTTCATAGGGGGAAAAGAATGAATACAGTGGGTTAAGAACCGGATCAAGTCATTGGGAGTAGAAGCAAAACCACAAATTGAGCTTAGGCAATGTATCGTCGCTAAACAAGAATCGTCCTATTCTTGCATAAGCAAAGAAGCGCGAACGCGGGACCACCCGCGTCGGGGTCCGCCAGATGAATCAAAAACTTCAAACCCGCAACTTAAGCACATTTTGGAGGTGTCTGCTTGCCGGCGATTCGGGCTGCCCGCCAACAGCTCATGCACCGAGTCGCCGGCAAGCAGGCTCCTCCGGTTCAAACCAGTCGAGATTTCAGCCGAACGCCGGATCCAAACCGAGGCGGAAGTAATCGCGGGCGTTGGCGAAACAGATGTTTTTCACCATGCCGCCAACCAGCGCCCAATCATTGGGCAGTTCGCCGCGCTCCATTTCGCTGCCGAGCAGGTTGCACAGCACGCGGCGGAAATATTCGTGGCGCGTGTAAGACAGAAAGCTGCGCGAATCCGTGAGCATGCCGACGAATCGGCTAAGCAGCCCGTTATTCGACAAGGCGTTGATTTGCCACTCCATCGCTTCTTTCTGATCGAGGAACCACCAGCCACTGCCAAACTGCATCTTGCCCGCCACGGTACCGTCCTGGAAATTACCAATCATCGTGGAGAGGACATAGTTGTCCGCTGGATTGAGATTATAGAGCACCGTACGCGGCAGTTCACCGGTTGAATCCAGCGTATCGAGATAACGGCCCAAGGCCTTCGCGTGACTGAAATCACCGATGGAATCAAAACCCGTGTCAGGCCCAAGCTGCTTCAATAGCCGGGTATTATTGCCCCGCAGTGCACCGAGGTGGAGTTGCTTCGTCCAGCCCCGAGCGGCATCCCAACGACCGAGCTCCAACATCAAAAACGAACCGAACTTCGCCAACTCATCGCCCGTGGCCGCTCGGCCATGGCGCGTCGCATCGAAAATCGTTTTGGCTTCGGCTGCGGTACAAGGCTCCGCGTATGCCACCTCCTGTCCGTGATCCGACAGACGCCCGCCGAAGGCATGGAAATCATCGTGGCGTTGCTTCAGGGCGCCCAAGAAATCATCGAAGGTCTTGATCGCACCCGGGCCGATCGCACCCGCGAGTTTTTCGAGGTAGGGATTAAACGCGGCGGGTTGGTCGACCAGAAAGGCTTTATCCGGACGGAACGTCGGATAAACGCGCGTCTTGATGCCCGTTTTCCGAATGCGTGCGTGTGTTTCCAGCGAATCAGCCGGATCGTCGGTGGTGCAGATGACCGCGACTTTGTGCGCCGCCAGAATATCATGGACGCGCATGCCCGTCAGTTTGGTATTGGCCTGATGCCAGATTTCCTTCGCACTGGCCGAATTGATCACCGCATCAATCCCGAAGTACCGCTTCAACTCCAAATGCGACCAATGATAAAGCGGATTACGCAAGGTATACGGGACCGTCGTGCACCACGCGGCGTGTTTTTCCCAAGGAGTGGCTGCACCGGTGATGAGATTTTCGGCTACGCCATTGGCGCGCATCGCCCGCCACTTATAGTGATCACCCCCGAGCCAGATTTCCGCAAGGTCAGCGAAGACGTGATTATCGGCGATCTGCGCCGCCGGCAGGTGGCAGTGATAATCGTAGATCGGCTCCGCCTTGGCATAGGTATGATACAGCACCCGGGCCGCATCAGATTGCAGGAGGAAGTCGTCGTGAATGAAGGATTTCATCGGGAATGATTGCGAAGACGATTAACCGCGGAAAACACAGAACACACGAATAATTGCGGGATAATATTAGCGCGAAATATCGCCCAGCATCGCATCGAGCGTGGTGTAGCCGGCCAAAAGCTTGGTGGCGGCGGCACAACGCACTTTCGACACCAGCCCGGTATTTTCGGAGAGAAAAATGAGATAGGCAGCAATCCGTTTCGAAAACAGCAAGCGGGCTTCCGGACTGATGGCATAAAAACGGGCGCGCTGGGCGTAACCCGCCGGGGAGTGATCACCCAAGGCGGCTTTCTCCGCTTTGCCACCGGCCGCCAGTACGTAGAGAAAATTGTACTCGAAAAAGAACATGTGCTCCGCCGAAGGCGTCAACGCCTCGAGTGCGGCGCGGGTGACCAACGGGGCAGCAAAGACGTCGGCGGATTTACCGACTGCCTCGAGCGCAGTCGTAACGAAAATCCGCGCCATCTTCTGCTCGGTTTTATCCGTGCTGAAGGCCCCGGCCACAGCCATGGCGAGCGTGAATTGATACCAGTCGCGCCAGAGCATGGCATCGGCGGCGTTGGTTGATTGGGAGAGCGCAACACCCATTTCATATGTGTAGCGTCCACTGGTCTTGATCTCGAGCGCCCCACCCGTCACCTGCCCCATCACTTGATAGTTCTCGGCCGACTTCCCCGAACCGGAATGAAAACCGATACTCACGCCGAACTTTACCACCACGTTCCATTGGGCCTCGATGAGTTTGCGTAGGCCTGCATTGTCGGGATAAGGGGAATTTTTTTGAAACCCGAAAGCCGGGGCGACGAAATTCACCGGCATCCCGAGCACGTCGCATAAAGCGAGCATGACAGCTGTCGTTTCCGGCGTAGTCAGCCCAGGCAATTCATCGATCGAAAGTTCGCGCAGATACGTGCGTCCAACCGACGTCGTGAAAACGGCGGCACGCGCAGCGGCATATTTCTCATCGCGTCGCTTCATTTTCTGCATCGCAGGCCAGACCGTACCGAGCAATTGGCCAAAGGCCTCATCATCGAGCTTGAGTCCGGCTGCGGCGACCCGAGTGCGAGTCTGAGCAACAATCGTCGCCGGGATAAGTGAAAGCGACGCCGGTTGGTGCAAAGCCAACTCCGGCGAAAGATCGAACGTGATATAACTGGCAAGCAGGCAACCGGCGACAAGTTTGTCTTCACGGGCATCGAATGGTCCACCGATGGGTTGATGATCGGCGTTAAACGACCAGGCGATTTTCCGGTGATGAAATCCGGTTTTCAATTTCAAGAGAACACAGCCGTGACTCATCCCCTCGACACTTTGCCCCTGATGGCCTTCGGGTACATTCGTGCCGATGAACGGGAACGGCACCGTATCGAGCCGATTACCGAGCATGGCATCGACATCGTAAACCAATTCGCGCGGAATGGAATTTTGATTCGCCGTAAGACCGATCTCCAGCGCGCTCATCGCCCATTCCACTGCCGGCCAGTGCAACGTCGTGAACCGCGCTCCCACCCCCAGCGTACTGCGGCCGAGTTTGTCGCCGGCCGTCGGAAAAATTGTCGAGTCTGGATTATGTTCCTGAATGAGATTCTTTATGGTCAGCAGATTCGGCCAGGTGGCAGGGAACAGGGTTGTCCCGTCGGAAAGTGTCGCTGCCTCGTTGAGGGGAGCTGCGAGCGCCTGCAATCGCCACGCGCAATCCCCAGCGGCATTCTCCAAGAGCGTCCATTCGCCGGCTTGCGTGGCAAAACGGCTTTTCGGATATTCCACCGTTCGCCCCGCTCGCGCGTCAGCAAGCAGCGCCGGCCAGTCGAGACAAAAGTCTGGGCTGATGCAGGGATTCTGCGCAAGGCGCAGATTATGTTGGAGCAAAAAACGGTTGATTGGGCGGTCCATATAAAAAGTAGTTTCTTCAGCGCAAGGTTGTGACCGAAGCTGGCGAGTTAATCGGCGGCGTCGCTGGCACCACTCGGTTGGTCCAGTGCGGGTAATCCATCGCGAGCAGCCGGGCAGGGGCTTCGGTATAATAATTATAGCCGGCACGACGCTCCGGCTCGATTTCAGCCAAGCTGAAACGGATGATTGAATCGCGACCGGCGAAGATCGGCCGGTTCATTCCGATTTCATAGAAACGTGCCCACAACGGCGGCGCAGCTGAATCGACCACGACCCGTTGATCTGCCCCATGAGGCAGTGCTGGTGCGGGCACCCGCTCAAGCCGCAGACCGGATATACGTGTTTGCCCAAACCACTTCACGGCGGCTTCCACCGCCGCGATGATCGGCGGAGTTGGATTCGGTTCGCCCATGAGGCAACGCACGATCCCCACACTTTCATAACCCGAGAGCGAGACGGGCTCGAAATTGCGCGCCGGGGCGGGAGCAAAAGTTTTCTCGTCGTGCTGAGCGCACCAGACCGTCCGTTCGCCGTTCACCACAACCTGACATTGCAGGATGCAATCAATGCCCCGACGCACGGCGGCACTCGCGCGGGACCGACGCGCTTCGTCGATCCAGTCAAATGTCTTTTCAGTCCGCGCGACGTCGCGCAGCAACTCCACCACCTCGGCCATAGCATCGTCGTTAAAAGTGATATGAGAATAGTAGCCGGCCCGCACCGGATAGAACTGCGGCCAACCGCCATTCGGATACTGGGCGGCGAGCAGATAGTCGATGCCCCGCACCATAGCGGCACGGTAGCGCTCATCGGGTTGCGCGGTGTTTACGCGAGCAAGATACCGGATCTGCGTATGTGTCGCACCGTTATCAATCGTGGCGAGCTGCTCATCGTCGGGCACCGCCAAATTCCGACCCGCCGCTTCCGCCGCCGGTGGCAGCGTCATCTCACGATTTTTAGGCCAGCCGCCCGACGCGAATTGGTAGAGCAAAACATTCTCCGCGACCACTCGCGCCTCGACTGTGGCATACCAGGCTGAATGCTGCTTCAAGATTTCTTTCCAATGAATCGACGCAGGCACATTTGACGAAGCGCTCGGCAAAAGGTCCACCTTGACCACTGGGTTCCAATGATCGGTGCCACCGAGCACCGCTGCGACGGTCATACTTTTCGCTTCATTCTCGGTCAGCTGGTGCGACCACGGCACGCGCGTGAGGAACGTCGCACCCGGCCCCGTGTTGCCGAATTCAGCGTAGCGAATGGTCGACTCGGCGTCGGATTTCCTCCAATTATGCCAGCCTTCGGATCGCACGACAGCCGACATCTCAGTGCGAATAAAAACCGTCTGGGCGAAGTTGCGCCAAGGCCGGCCGAGATAAGTTTTTACCCCGTCCGCGCCGGTGATCCGGCAATCCGCGAACACCAAGCCATGCGCTGCTCCCGCCGGCGTGGAGGCCGCAGTGATATAGCCGTCACGCAAACAGTGAATGTGGCATCTTTCAAAAAACGCCGTCGCACCTCCGAAAATAAAATCGACGTGACCCTCAATATAGCAGTTCTCAAAATAGTGCCGTCCGCGATTCACCAGAAGAGTGTCTTGCCAACCCAGGAAGCGGCAGTTCCGAAAGACCACTCCGTCCCCATCGACACGCAACGCCAGCGCTTGGGCGACCGGACCGGCCGTGTTGGCTATCGTCAAATTCTCGCAGATGATGCCGTCACCGTCGACCTGTACCGTCGGCGTACGAAAGGTCCCGATCGGCTGACCATCGGGACCGGGCAACTTGGCGTGGAGATCAAAGGTGATGATCGTCGTCGTGGCATCCTCGCCGCGAATGAGCAGATTGCCCCGCTCACGTTGCACATAGACGCGCTCCCGATAGGTACCGGCCTTCACGAAGATGAGCCAACGTTGGTCAGTCGAACCATTGCTGAGCGGAGCCGCGCTGATGGCTTCCTGGATCGAGCGGTATTGACCTGAACCATCAGCGGCCACGATCACGTCCGGTACATTCGGTGCGGATAAACCAATCGGAACTACGACAAAAAAGTACGCGACCGCCAGAAACACAGCAGAGAGCGTGGAGAAAGTTTTTCCGGCCGTATGATTCTCTGTTCTCACCGTGCTAAATCCTTGGCCGCCTTGCCGGGGATGCGCGTGACATTGCTGAAAGTGATCGCACTCGCATTCTCCACGACGTCAGCTTCCGTCAAGCCAGCGAAAGTCGAGTCGCTGATCCGGATATCTTCGATGCGGGTACCGGGAAATCCGCGAAGGAAAAGCACGCGCGGACTGGCCGAGCTGGTGAGGTGGTCGAGCTGGACATTCCGCACCACCGGCGGGTGATCGCCGCGGGCCCCTTCTTCATAGAGCAGATCAATCGTGAGCACCGCCTCAGTGACGCGTCCGATGCGGACATTACGCATGTAGATATTCTCCAACACGCCGCCACGACGGGCATTGGATTTCAGCCGCAAGGCACGTTCAAGCGCCGGGCTGTCCATCGCACAGTCCTCGATAAAAACATTCCGGCAGCTGCCGGAAATTTCACTGCCGAGGACCACCCCGCCATGGCCGTCCTTCATGGTGCAGTGGCGAACAATAATGTTTTCGCTCGGCACATTAACGCGCCGGCCGTCGTTATTCCGGCCTGATTTGATGGCGATGCAGTCGTCCCCCGTGTCGAACACGCAGCCTTCGATCAGTACATCACGACACGATTCGGGGTCACAGCCATCGTTATTCGGGCCATGGGAATCTATCTTCACTCCGCGCACCGTGATATTCTGGGATAACACGGGATGGATCTCCCACATCGGGGAACGGATAATAGTCACGCCCTCGATGAGAATATTTTTGCAACGATAGGGTTGAATAAAATTCGGCCGGAGAAAGCTGCCCGGACCGAATACGCGCTCGGCCACCTGCACCTTGTCTTCGCCGAGTTGCAGGAGCCGGTCGCGGGCTAATTTTTGCTTCACGACCGGGTTCCTCTTGTCGTTCCAACTCCACCAATTATTTCCATCCGCGCCGCCGTCGAGCGTGCCCGAGCCAGTGATCGCGATGTTCTCCTGCTCGAAAGCGTAGATGAAGGGAGAATAATTCAGACACTCGACGCCTTCCCACCGCGTGAAGACCACAGGATATTTCGTCTCGTCAAAGAGAAACCGGAGCGTCGCTCCCGCGCTCAGGTGGAGATTGACGTTGCTCAGCAAAGTGACGGCACCGGTCAACCATTCGCCAGGCGGCACCACCACGCGACCGCCGCCGGCTTGATGGCACGCCGTGATGGCTGCCGCGATAGCGGCCGTATCATCGACGCCCGGCTTCGCGCCAAAATCAGAGATGGAGAAATCTCGCGAGGGAAACTCCGGTGGCTTGATCCGGGCGAGCAAGGCGGGCAAGGCGTCCCAGCCAAGTACGCCAAGAGGCGACGCTGGAGTGGCGAGCAATTGATCCAGCTCGATGCCGGCGAGGATAAAGGCAGGAATTCCCTTCAGGTCGTTCGCAATGATCGGTTCGCTGATATAATATTCGAAGGAGCCGTCGCGCGCCCGACCTTGGGCATTGGTGAAACCGAGACCGGCCACTTCACAGCATTGAGTGAGATCGATGCGCCCATCGGAGTTCTGCCGGATGAAATCGCGCACGATGCCCGCATAGCCTTGCAACACGGCGGGCAGATATTTTTCGCGGGAGAGGTAACCGTGATTGATGCCTTTCGCCAATGAGTAGACGAACATGCACGAGGCGGTGGCTTCGAGATAGTTGCCCTTGCGCTCTCCTTGATCGAGCACCTGCCACCACAATCCGCTCTGGGCATCCTGCCAGCGCACAATCCCGTCCGCCACGCGGCGCAGCACCGCATTGACCTCTTCGACTTGCGGCTGCGTAGGCGGAATATAGTCGAGGCAATCCACCAGCGCCATCGCGTACCAGCCTTCAGCCCGGCCCCAAAAATTCGGCGACGTGCCCGTTTCCTTATTCGCCCAGGGTTGGACCAGCTTCTCATCCCATGCGTGGTAGTGCAGCCCGGTTTTCGGATCGTAGGCGTGCCGATCCATAAGGAGAATCTGCTTCACGACATCAGCAATGGCTGCGGGCTCTTGAAAGACCTGACCGTAGTGCGCGTAGAAGGTCGCCCCCATAAACAAACCATCGAGCCACATCTGGTAAGGGTAACGTTGTTTGTGCCAGAATCCGCCCTCGCTGGTACGCGGATGCTCGTCGAGTTGGTGGCGGAGCAACTTGATCGCTTTGGCGAGAGTCGCATCCTTGGTCTGCTCGTAGCGCAGGAGTAACGCTCGGCCGGGCGGGAGCATATCGATATTATATTCCTGCAACTGGTAGGTCGCGATGCCGCCCTCAGGCGTGACAAAAGATTCCACGATGCGCGCCCCGTAGGCCGACAGCGTCGGATCATCCATCCGCTGACCTAGCTTCATCAGCGATAGCGCCAGAAAACCCCGCGTGTAATCCCATTTGGCCGTAGGCGCAGGGTAAAACATCGTATCAGCGCGACGCGCCATTTCAGACTTCGCCATCCGAACCGACCATTCCAGCGGCTGGACACCAGAAAAAATTTGTGGAGGTTCCTGGGCTCCGTTTGTCACGGCAAATACAGACGAAAAAGTAAATCCGCAGACGAGGATTGTGGCAAAAGTCCACTGTGCGCGCCTGATGCGATCTGGAAAATCCGAGGCCCAGCCATGAGGAAAGTTGCACCGCATCAGGACGCCGGGGTAAGGGTGAGCTTGAGGGGTGAACGGATCCGGGCCGCGCACGCCGCCACATAATCGTTCCACTGTTGCTCGGTGGTGAATTCGCCCGCTTTTGACCAACCAGCGCCGACATAATAGCGCAGTGGTTGGCCCGATGTCGCCTGGGCGAGGACGAGTTCGTTACGCTCATCCGCAGCCGTTCCAACAAAACCGTTCGGCACAATGATCGCCGTGCCGAGCGCACCGTTAGCTTTCTGGACGATCCACTGCGTGAGAGAACCGTCGGCATTATTCAAAGTGAGTTTCACCGTCGGCTCCTGCCCTTTGTCGGCAGAATTCTTATTCAAGCCGATGGCAACGGTGAGTTCCTTCGTTGCACCTTCGACGACCGTGAAGGTGCTATCGATCTGATCGAGATTATGACCGGCATCGACCGTGAAGCGTTTTGTCTCGGTGACCTTTTGCCCAGCCACATTCCAGGCGTCGTAGGTGAGTTCAAAAATCGCGCGGATAGGTCCATTCGCGAGGATCTTCCAGGTTTTGTAGTTACTCCCCACAAAAAGTTTCTGTCCATCCCAGATTCCCGTGCCGCCACACCCCCGCGACTGGCCAACCTGATACATATCCATCCCCTCGCCTTCATCATGATGATAGTGATCGTGCCCTTTATTGTACCAGCGATCCACAATGGGATAACTCACGCGCTTGCACCAGACGTCGAGTCCGCTGGTCACGAGCACTTCCTTCCCTGAACCGGCTTCAGCCGGGGCACTCAGCGCAGGACCATAGGTGCGATGGGCAATTTTATCATTCTCCCAGGCAAAGTCATCGAGCCGCTCCGGCACATAGCGGGCAAAAACCAGCGTCGGAAACACCGGTGCGACGGTTTCTATTTTCTCAATCGTGAAGCTGGCGGACTTTTCACCTGCCTCAAAATCGTGCTGAAAAATCAGTTCGCCATACGCGATACCGGCCCCGGTGGGATCCTTGGCCTGAGACGCGATATTCGTCACCTGATAAGACAAACTGTGTCCGGCAGAATCCTTCACCGCGAGATGCTGGAGCAGCGCATGGGGCAGAGCGCGGGCGACCTCGGTCCACGGCACCGTGATCGTCTCGGACGGGCGGGCAGCGGCCAGTTCGTGCGTGACCGTGATGGACAGTCTTTCGACCGCGTGCGCCGTCCCCACAAAAGCAAACAAACTCAAAACCATGAGCAGTGTGGGAGGAGCGATGCGAGGTTTCAGGATAGGAAGAGAGAGAAACATAGATTGTTCCAAGACATTAGCGTGAAAGCGGAAAAGCGAAATGATGGAATCTACCAGAGGCCGAATGAATCATATTTTCAGTCCAGCGATGACTCCGTTTTTTCAAAGAATCCGGTTTCAGAAATTTTCCGCTTAACACGCCGACAGCGAAGACCAGCGGACCCTAGAATGAGACGAAAAGCGCGGAGCAAAAAGAACAGCCAATGAATGAGTAAAAACAGCCTGGGTGAAAGAGCACCCAGGCTGGAAAGCAAAGCAGGACGCCCTTAGAATGTACCGCGGACACCGACTGTCAGATGCGGTTCACCGAACTCGTAATAGCGCCAAGGAAGTTTGATGTTCCGATACTGCGGCAGGTATCCGCGGGCGTAGTCTTTGCGCGGCGAATTGAAAACATTCCGGACGAGGAAATACGCGGATACCCGTTTATTGATATAGTACTCTAATTTGATATCGGTGGTCAGTTTCTCACCCCGCACCAGCACCAAGCGATTATCGCCGGTGCCCTGGATAAATCCGGTGTTTACGAAACCACCAAATACACTTTCCGAAACCCAATTGTTCGTCATCGTGACGTTCACCGGACCTTGGCGATAGCCGAGAATGATATTGGCCGTCTTCGGGGAGACGCCGCGATTCTGAGCCAGAAAGGCATCGTTGGCGCGCAAGGGATCGGGATCGCTGGCCCCGATATTCATGTAGGTAAAGTTGGCTTGCACACTCAGGCCGCTAAACGGTTTGGGCAGGAAGGTGAGATTTTGGGAATAGTTTCCCTCGATCCCCTGCAAGGTGGTCTTCGGGCCGTTTTCCCGGAACGTGCCGGCCGTGTTCACGAACTCAACCGGATTAAGCCCATACTGGGTTAAGATGGCTGTTTTCTCTGCCGGTGTCATGGAACGACTGATAATAAAATCACTTACATCCTTCCGGAAAACACTCAGGGTGAAGACGCCGGTGTTCTTCAAATAATACTCGAAATTCAGATCAAAATTATTTGTGGAAAATGGCTTCTGATTATTCGACGGCACGGAGATTGTGCCGTCGGTGGCGGTCGGAGTGGAAGGCGCGGTAAAGATCGGCAACATATCACCATAGTCGGGAATACCGATCGTCTGGCTAAATCCTCCGCGAACCACGATGTTACGTTTCGGAGTGTATTTAAAACTCAGCGAGGGATAGGCCGCGCTAAAATCCTGCAGGGCCGTGGAGGAACGGGCGCGCGCAGGACTACCCGTGCGGCCAAATGCCGTGATCTCTCGTTTTTCATAGCGCAGGCCGCCAATGAGGGTGAAATCAGGATGTAATTTCGCGTCGACCCGAAGATACGCCGCCTCGTTCGACTCATCAAACCGGCGAGCGTCAATTACGTTCAGCGTGGAATTGGTGCTCTTCACTTTATCATACACCGAGAACGGATCCAGTGCATCATAGCCGCCGAAACCCAGCGCCACATCGCGCGTGTAGAGGGGATCGCCTAACGCGTCGAGCGTGGCACCGGTAACCGGGTTGGCGGCCGTAGCCAAAGTGTAACGATAGTCAGGCCGGTCGATGGTACGCTTGGTCTTGTCCACTGCGCCGCCCACCATGATCGTTACAGGAATCTTCACGCTTTCAAAACCCTTAAAAGTGTAATCGGCATGCACGCCATTCTTGATGTCGATCGCGGACCAAGGGCGGGACTGAATACTGGTCCCCGTACCGGTATTCGAAAAATTATAGTTGGCCAGATCACGGATATAATCCAGCGGGACAGCCGTCGTGCCTTTATAGAGAGCGATCGTGGGCAATGCCCCGAGCGTCATCGGATTGGACAGAGTAAACGACTTGATCGGCCCCGTAGCGGTCAACGGGCATCGGGTTAGAAGGGGACGATGGCGGCATGCGTTTTCTCCGCGAGGGAAATACGGAAGATCGGGTGAAGTCGAGGTGATGCCGACCTCTCCCCCCAACCCCC
>JANYCF010000148.1 GCA_025360455.1 Opitutaceae bacterium
TTCATGAGCTGCGACAAGGTGAAGTGGCGGAAGCCGGTTCGTCCCGGTGATCAGCTAAACATCAAAGTCAAATTGACCAAACTGCGCGGCAGCATCGCCTGCGCCGTGGGCGAATGCACCGTGGCCGGGCAGGTGGTATCATCTGCCGAGCTGATGTTTGCCATCGTGGATAACACCGACGAATTCTGAGCTAATGCCGACCCAGATTCATCCCACCGCCATCATCGAATCCGGCGCGCAGCTGGGGACGGACGTACAGGTTGGTCCTTTCTCGTATGTCGGGGCCAAGGTCGTGATCGGCGATGGCACCGTGCTGCATCACCATGCCAATGTTGAAGGCCGCACCACCCTCGGCCAGCAGTGTGAAGTTTTCCCTTTCACCTGCATCGGCACGAAGACGCACGATCTCAAATTTAAGGGCGGCGAACCCGGCCTGATCATCGGTGATCGTAATGTTTTCCGCGAATACGTCTGCGTGCACGGGGGAACCAAGGACGGTGAATTCACCCGCATCGGCCACGACAACGTGTTGCTCGCCTACAGTCACATCGCGCACGATTGCGTTGTGGGAAATCATCTCGTTATGAGTGCGCAGTCCGCGCTGGCCGGCCATGTGATTGTCGAGGACCACGTCAATATCGGCTGGGGTTCCGGCGTGCATCAATTCTGTCGGTTGGGCGCCCATGCCATGCTTGGCGCCATGTCGAAGATCGTGCAGGATGTGCCGCCCTTTATTATTGCCGATGGCAATGCTGCCATTGCCCGCTCGATCAATAAAGTCGGACTCGAACGCAATGGTTTCACGCCGGAGCGTTTGGATGCGGTCAAGCAAGCCTTCCGTGTTTTCTATCGCGCCGGGCTCAATCGCACCCAGGCATTTGAAGCCATGCACAAACACGCCCTCGCGGTCTCGCCCGATTTCCAGCACTTCCTGAACTTCGTGGAAAGAAGTGAACGCGGGGTGATCGCCGGCCGGTGAGCGTGGATGGCAGGATAAACCACATGCCGTAGCAGCGAGCGGTGGAACCCCGGCCTCTGGACGGGTTTTAATTTTGCAACACTTCAAACCCGTCCGGAGGCCGGGTTCCACCTAAAACAATTTCTTACTTCACCGTCTCACCCAGCTGGCGCAGCAAATCGTAACTGTACAGCCCGGAGCGATGGCCATCGCTGAATTCGAAACGGATCGCGTAGTTGCCGATCTGTTCCCAGCTGGCTACCTCGACGCCGACATAACTTTTCGGCGCTTCGCCGCCGTATTGGTGACCGAAGATATCGTGCTCGCCGCGCACTTCAGCGCTCGGTGAAGCCGCGCGCAACGTGGCGAACGTGATGAAACTTTCTTTGCCGTCCGCCCAGCGAATGGCGATTTCGGAACCGATAACCTGGATTTCTTGAGGTGCGATCATGGGATAGCGCGAGTAACATCAATTCCCGTAGAATTGGGAAGCCTCGATGTGCGGATAAAGCCGTTCACTCTAGCCGCCAGCTTCACGCCTGCCGTCGGTAGGCACCGGGGCTGAGGTTGAATTGCCGGCGAAACGCTTTGCACAAATGGTTGGCGTCGGCAAAGCCGGTGAACGCGGCGATTGCTTTCAAGGGCGCGCGGGTTTTGCGCAATTGCTTGCGCGCCTCCGCGAGACGGACCTCGAGTACGTAGGCCGCCGGTGCCAGACCCGTGGCGGCCTTGAAACGATGACAGTAGTGGCTGCGCGACATCCCGGCCTGCCGGGCAATTTCCTCAATGCCAAACGACCGTTGCAGATTTGCGGAAGTGAATGCCCTCACTTCATCCAGCAACGCTTTTTTCTGCGCCTGCGGATAGGCCGCGTGGTGCAGGTGGCGTTCGAAGCCGAGCATCCATTCGAACAGGGCATTTTCCTCATCAAAGGCGTCCTCGAAACGTTGCCGGCAGATCCGTTCGAAAAACGACAGGCTCTGCGCCAGAAATTCGCTGCCGGGCTTCAGCTCGAAAACGGACGGGTGTCGTTTCGCCAGCACCATGATTCGTTGGACAACATACGGGTGGCCAAAGTGAAACCAAAAGAATGTCCATTCGGGACTTTCTTTTGGCAGGTAATAGACGTGACGCGAAGGCAGGACGGCGAAAAAAGATTTGCCCGGACCTACGTCCCACTTCCGCCCATTCCGCTCGAAAGTGCCGTGACCGGTGAGCGTGGCTTGAAAGGTGATGCGGGGAAATTCCGCGCTCTCACCCCGTCGCATCCCATGCCAACGGTAGTCGGCAGGCACGGTGCGGGTTTCGCAACCCGCCGTCACGATGCGGCCGCCCAGATGACGGAAGCCGTCGTCCTTACGGTGGGCAAAGGCTCGTTCAAAAGCAGTCTTTTCGGGTGGCGTGAAATTATTCACAAATCGACTATTCATCGGCGAACCAAACCATTGTTCATGACGGTTCAATCTTATACTTTATGCTCTCGGTTGACTGAAGCGTCCGCACAGTGCGACAATTTTGCCATATCCGCCTGTTGCGCTTTCGTGTGACAGGATTAGTGTGATCACTTCCTGAATTTTCCCGCATGCATACCCCTGTTCTCCTGCGCTCCCTCGTTCTTGCCTTGATCACCTTTGGGGTGATCTTGCCGACTCACGCCGCCTTGCCCACGCCTGATCCTGATAACGGTGGATTGGATTTACCCGCCGGCTTTCGCGCACTACTCGTGGCGGATCATCTTATCGATGGTCGCAAAATCGGCAACGATGGCGATCAGCTCCGTTTCCTCACGGTCGCATCGAATGGCGATCTCTACGCCAAATCATTCCGCGCCGGCCTGTTCGCCCTGCGTGACAACGATGGTGATGGTCGCTTCGAGGAGAAACATGAGTTCGGGGCCGGCGGGGGCACCGGCATCGCGCTGCACGAGGGCTGGCTCTACTATTCCACCAACACCGGCGTCTATCGCTACGCCTATCGTGACGGTGATCTTCTCCCGACCGGCGAACCGCAGCTGATCGTCGGCGGTCTCGAAGATCGTGGCACCCATAATGCCAAGAGTTTTGCCTTCGATGATCAGGGCCGTATGTTGGTCGAGATCGGTTCCCCGGTGAATGTTCTCGCCGAACGCGACGGACAACTCGGAGCGAAAGGTCTGGACGCGACGGAGTTTCTAAAAACGCACGGTGGCTTTTGGCGTTTTGATCCGAACAAACTTAACCAAACGCTCGCTGACGGTTATCATTTCTCCACCGGCCACCGCCACTCGCTCGCTTTGGCCTGGCAGCCCGTCGCGAAAGAATTTTTTATGGCGATGATGGGCCGCGACCGGCTCAACGACGTAGCGCCCGACTACTACGATGCACTCGATAACGCCGAACGCGTGTCCGAGGAAATGCACCGTCTCCGCGAAGGCGTGAATCTCGGCTGGCCCTACACCTATTGGGATCCCATTAAAAAAGCCCGCATGGTTGCGCCCGAATTTGGCGGCGATAATCGCCAGCGCGCCGAGGTGGGGAAGTATGATGCGCCTGTCATCGGCTTTCCCGCTCACTGGGCTCCGCTGCAAATGGCCTTCTACACCGCGACCCAATTCCCGGCCCGCTATCGCAACGGGGCCTTCATCGCCTTTCACGGCTCGTGGAATCGCGCGCCGCGCCCGCAGGAAGGCTATAACGTTTCTTTCGTACCCTTCGACGAGAAAGGCGCGCCTCTCGGAGATTTCGAAGTCTTCGCCCGCAATCGCAATGGCTCAAAGTTTCGCATGGGCGGCGTCGCCGTCGGCCCCGATGGGTCGCTCTACATCAGCGAGACCGATCAGGGCCGCATCTGGCGTATTTTCTACACCGGAGAAAGCGCATCTTTGACTGCGGCCTCCACGGTACTCGAAACAAAAACCAGTACCACCGCCGGCCTGATAAATTCACCCGGTAAAATTGTCTATGAACAGATCTGTGCCGCCTGTCACATGGTCGATGGCAGTGGAGCCGGCCAGATGCAGCCCGCTCTCGCCGGCAGTGCCGTCGTCAAAGGTGATGCTACTCAGATCATCCGCGTGGTGCTGCAAAGTCCCTCCGCCGTACTGCCCGCTGATCGGACCAAATATGTGAATATCATGCCGGCGTTTTCGATTCTCACCAATGAGCAGATCGCTGACGTGCTGACTTATGTTCGGCAGAATTTCGGGGCCGGCGCCTCGCCCATCACTGCGGCCCAAGTGGCTGCGCAACGTTAAACACATTTCTTATGCGCACATTTTATTCCTGGATTTTGGCCCTCGTGGTACTCGGATTGAATGCGTCTGTGGTATTGGGTGGAACCCGGCCTCCGGACGGGTTATCCTCTGAGCAAAATTCATCAACCCGTCCGGAGGCCGGGTTCCACCTTTCGAGCAACAGCTATGACGTGAAAGCCTACGGCGCCAGCGGAGATGGCCACTCGCTCGATACTGATGCGATCAACCGGACAATTCTCGCCGCTGCGGCGGCCGGTGGCGGTACGGTTGTATTTCCGCCCGGCACCTATCTCTCCGCCTCCATTAGACTCAAGAGCAACATCACCCTTGCCCTCGAAGCCGGTTCAATCCTCGAGGCTGCGAGCGAAAAGGTTGCCCCCTTCGACGCCCCCGAGCCCAACGACTGGGGCGACAAACTGCACTATCAGGATTTCGGTCACAGCCACTGGCAGAATAGTTTGATCTGGGGCATCGGTTTGAAAAATATTTCGATCATCGGCCCCGGCCTCATTCATGGCAAAGGCCTCGACAACGGCTTCAATCGTTTCGCCGACGAAGCCAAGGGCGAGAAGCGTTACCACGCTAATCCGGAGGGCAGCGGCAATAAGGCGATCGCGCTGCGCGATTGCCAGAATGTCGTCTTGCGCGACTTCTCCATTCTCCACGGCGGTTGGTTCGCGATTCTCGCGACAGGCGTGAACAACCTCACGGTGGATCATCTGAAGCTCGACACCAACCGCGATGGCATCGACGTCGATGCCTGTCAGAATGTCCGGATCACGAGCCTGAGTGTGAATTCTCCCTGGGACGACGGTATCTGCCTCAAGGCCTCGTATGGCCTCGGCGAAATCCGGCACTGCGAAAATATCACGATCGCGGATTGTTTTCTCGCCGGTAGTTTCGATGAAGGCACGCTGCTCGATGGCACGTTCAAGCGCAGCGAGCCTGCCTACAAATCGTATGGCACGGGCCGTATTAAACTCGGCACCGAGTCCAACGGCGATTTCAAGAATATCACGATCACAAACTGTGTGTTCGATGGCTCGCGCGGTATCGCCATCGAGAGCGTCGATGGTTCGCACATCGAGGACGTGGCCATTTCGAATATCACGATGCGTCACGTCCAGAATTCCCCGCTCTTCATCCGTCTCGGCAGTCGGCTTCGTGGTCCCGCCCATACGCCCGTCGGCACGATCCGCCGCATCAGCGTGAACAACCTCGTCGCCTCCGATGCCGAGTGGACGCTCGGCAATGTGATCAGTGGCCTCCCCGGCCATCCCATTGAAGACATCCGCTTTTCCAATATCCGTATCGTCCAGCAGGGTGGGGGCTCGGCCGAGTTGGCGGAGCGCGTTCCACCCGAGGAAGAGAAGTCCTATCCCGAGCCGGGCATGTTTGGTTCGATGCCGTCGTACGGTTGGTTTTTTCGCCACGTGACGGGATTGGAAATGCACGACGTGAAACTCGACTACGCCACCCCCGAAGCCCGTCCCGCCCTCGTGCTCGACGACGTGCAGGACGCGTGGTTTCACCATTTGAATTTTAAACGCGGCACCGGTTCCGCGCCACTCTTCGATCTGCGCCACGTCACTGATTTTTCCGTGACCGACAGTCGCGGCCTCGCCGACACCCGCCGCGAAACGACTGTGGTGCGGGAGAAATTTTGAAGTACTCCGCTGTAGCCACAGGCCTCCGTGCCGGTGGGTCAGGGTCAAAGACGGCAGGCAGGGACGCCTGCCGCTACAGCATACACCAACTAAAAAGCATTTCATTTTCCACCCCATGCCTACTCCCCGCTATTCCCTCCTTGCTTTTCTAATCGTTCCCTTGCTCGGCAGGAGCGTATTCGCCGTTGACCCGACTACTCTCATCGCTCCAGTGCCGCCTGCTCCTCGCGTGATGTCGCCTGCCGTCTTGCCGGGCAACGGACCGGCCCAGCACGATTTTCTATACGCCGGTGAATGGGATACCCGGAAGCCGGAGAAGCAGTCGGTTTTTATCGTGCGCGGCGGCAAAATTGTTTGGTCCTATTCCATGCCGCTGCGTCGCGCGGATAACGGAGTGCAGGAATTTGACGACGCCACCTTGTTGCCCAGCGGCAATGTGATTTTCTCCCGCATGTCCGGGGCCGGAGAGGTTAATCCTCAGGGCCAGATCGCGTGGGATTATCCAGCTCCCGCCGGGACGGAGATTCATTCGATCCAAGCCATCGGAGAAAATCGCGTGCTCCTCATGCGCAACGGTAATCCCGCTCTCGCGATGATCATCAATACCCGGACCAATGTCGTGGAACGCGAGATTCCCATCAACACGCCCGTCACGGGCACGCACGGACAATTTCGGCACATTCGCATGACCGCGGCCAACACGCTGCTCGTGCCGCACCTCGGGGAAAACCGGGTGGTGGAGCACGATCTTGACGGCAAAGAGCTTTGGTCGGTGGAAGCCAAATCTCCGTGGTCTGCGGTGCGGTTGAGAAATGGCAACACCCTGATTGCCGGCGATTGGAGCCGCTATGTGCGCGAGGTGGATCCGGCCGGTCATACCGTCTGGGAATTCACGCAGGCGGACGTGCCTGATATTATTCTCGGAAATCTCCAAACGGCCAATCGCCTCGCGAATGGGAATACGGTTATGTGTAGTTGGGTTGCCGGGAATAAGAATCTCGAAGAATGGCCGGGCAGCGTGCAAGTGCTGGAGGTGACACCTGACAAGAAAATCGTCTGGGCTCTGCGTTCATGGAAAGATCCCGTGGATCTTGGGACGGCCACGGCCATTCAGCTGCTCGACGAGCCCGAGACGAATACGCCCGGCGGCATCATGCGCTAACCGCCATTGAAGACGGCCAGTCTCCGGAGACTGGATTAGTCTTCGTCGGTCTTTGGCTCGACACGTTTCACCGGTTTTTTGAGTCGGCCCTGGTAACTCCGGTCGATCTCCTCGACTTCCGGTTCTGGAATCCGGGTGAAGGCGATACGCATCGGGGCGCTCGCGGTGGCGCCGTGCGCGCCGCCGAAGTAGACGGAGTTTTTGCCCAGCACTTTGTTGAGGTGGTCCATCGCGTTGAACAACCGGCCATGGTCTTTCTCCTTCTGGTGCTCGAACAGATCCGGCGTATGGAATCGCAGATCGAGCAAATGGACGAGGTGTACGCCGATGCGCAGCGGGGCACGCTTTCGGTCGGCCACCGGACGCTTTCCCCAGAGTTGATTGAGTGCCTGGGTGAGTTGGAGCGTATCTTGCGTTTCGGTCAGGCGCAGATCGCCGCTCCAATGGGAGTCGTCGCGGAAATCGATCGAGACGCGCAACCCGCCGGCGCAGAGTCCGTCGTGGCGCAGCCGCATCGCGGCTTTCTGCAGGAGACGGTGCAACACCGCCAGCGCGTCCTCGTGGTTCCGCGAAGCCGGCGGCAACACGTGGCCGTGGCCGATGGTTTGGCCTTCTTTCTGCTCGAAGAAGGGGAGATCTTCGCCGTGGAGCAGGCGCCACATCTGTTCGCCGCGCACGCTTTGCCAGATGCCGCGAAATTCCGCCAGCGTGGCGGCGTAGAGCTGGGCCATCGTGGTGATGCCGCGTTCGCTGAGCCGCTGCTGCATGCCGTGGCCGATGCCGGAGATGTCCCCGGGCTTGAGCTGCAGGAGTTGCTCGGGAATGTCGGACTCGTCCAAAATCACCAGACCATCCGGCTTCTGCATGTCGGAGGCGACTTTCGCGAGCAGCCAATTGGGCGCGATGCCGATGGAACTACGAAGCAACGGACCGACCTCGCGGACAATTTTGGCTTTGATGCGTTTGGCTAAGGCCAAGGCTTCGGTTCGTGGGGCAAAGCGGGCGGTCAGCTCACAAGTCACTTCATCGATCGATTGGATCTTGGTGATGTGGATGCAGGATTCGATCACCTCGATGAGCCGGCGGTGATAATTGATGTAGGTCTCCGGGCGGGCCTCGACGACCATCAGGCCGGGACACTGGAGACGGGCCTCAGCGATGCGGGCGTTGCGGGTCAGCCCGAGTTTTTTTGCTTCAATACTGACGGCGATGCAGCCGGTGGTTTCGGCCAGAACCGGCACAATGGCCACGGGTTTCCCGCGCAACTCCGGACGCTCCTGCTGCTCAACGGAAGCGAAAAAGGAATTGAAATCGATGGTGAGGTAACGCAGCGCCACGGCAGAATTCTTGCCGCGCCGTGTCGCATGTCAAAGCGAGCTTCGCCCAAATAATTCATTCCCAAGCCATGAAATTTTTCAGTCACAGAGACAGCAGGAGGAACACAGAGGTCACAGAGCGAAACCAAAAAATAAAAACCGAGGATTTGACCTCTGCGTCAATTCTGTGACACGCGTAGGCGGGCGTGGAGTGGGCACTTTGAAAACGAAAATGTTGAGCGGAAAGAGGCATGAGATTCAGGCCACATCCTGCGCATTGTTTTCTGGTCGTCTTAAAGGCTTTTTCTTAACAACCTGGCGGCATGGAGAGTTTTATAATATCTCCAAATCCCAAGGGCCACGAAGAGAAGGCCGACCACAACGTTGAACCCCAAGTAAGACCAAAACTCAAACGGGTGATCCATACGGGATCTGATTGGAGAGCTTAGATAGGGATGTCTGATATTCGGTCCACCAACATAGCCGAGCCAAAGGTGCCAACCAGTCGATAAAAAACAACCCGTCGCGAAGACCAAAAACACAGACATTTCCTGCACGGCCTTTCTCTTTCTTTTGGCAGTCGAGAGGGGCGTTTTATCCATGATTCTTTGCCCAATGTTACTACTCAACTGACGACCGCTAGCGCAGAAGCCGTCTCTTTGAAAAACTGGGCCGGGTGTCGCGGTGATATCATCGGCGATTGAGGTGAAATGAAGGTCGTTGGCTGTGGTGATCTAGAATCGGCTTGGTTTCATTCTTGATACATGAAGACGTAGCCGAGATAGACGATGAAAACAACAAATCCAAAAAAGAATAAGTAGGCCCAAGCAGGTGCAGGTTTAGTGGTGGCTTCGCACACCTCTGTTTTTCTTTAAATCTTAGCTTTCCAGGCTGCGAAATAATCTTCGACTGGTGCGAGCCTGACTAATGCAATCAATGTCATGACAACGAAAAACCCCGTCGACATATGAAGCCACAGGAAAAACGCGCGTGGATCCTGACTCTTCAGAATGAACCTGATAGGCTGTGTGCGTGATGGAGGCACAATAGCGGTATCGGTCTTCAAGGCATAGAGACTCATGGTGCCGAAGATCAGACCAGCGATGAGTAAACCCCAGAAAGGTGGTCGGCGCAGTGAAAACGAGTTCATATTCTTTTGGCAATTATTACCACTCAGCCGTCGACCGGCGAGCGCAAACCTGACTCTTCCGAACTGAAACTAAATCTCGAGTCCGTTCGACGCATTCGGCCGGCTCAACGCGAATACGCGCAGGGTAGGCCAGCGACCTTGGTCGCGCTCATGCGGGCTGCGGCGCGTGCCAGCACGCTGACCTACGAAAACAAGGGGAATTTGCATCGGCGGCTTAGGGACAAGCCGGCCTACCGGGGGAGACTTTCACGAGGATCGGCCCTGCCTAATCTTGCGGCGTTACGCGTAGTGGCTATGGTTTGTTAACGCGGGTTGGTTTCTTCGCCGGTGATTTCATCGTGGCGTGGAAGCCCATTGATTTTTCTGGCACGGGCGGGCCGGGCGGCGGATCTAGTAAGTCCATCACACGGCGCAATACATCGACGATGGCCGTCTCATGCAGATTGAGCCGGTCGGTGAGTTTGGCTTCGAGCTTTTGAGTTCGAGCGCGAGTTCTTTTGACCCAGACAACAGATCGCGCATCTGCACAAACGCCCGGACGACAAACACGCTCATGCGCACGGCCTGCGGACTGTTGAGGACGTTCGCCGCCATCACCGCGCCGTTTTCAGTAAAGGCGAAAGGGAGGTATTTAATGTTTTGTCCACGCTTCAAGGTCGCAATTTGCGACCTTGACCGTAAGGCGTTTTCCGCCTCCTGCCGGGTCAACTGGAATAGAAAATCTGGAGGGAAACGCTTGGCGTTTCGTTTGACCTGCTCGTTAATCCGCTTGGCTGTAACGCCATAAATGGCGGCCAAGTCTGAATCGAGAATCACCTTCTGCGCACGGATGGTCAGGATACGTAATTCGAGGGTGTCAGCGGGAATAATCTGGGCGCGTTTCTTCATAGGAGTGGCGGCCCGATGGAGGAGTGGAAGCGACGCAACGACCATTGGCAATCGCGATTTCTCTGAATGGATGGACGAAGCCCCTTTGAAACGATCCCTGTGATCTGACGGCGGGCGGCACGTCGGCAAGCGACGGCCCTACAGGGAGGAGGGTGTCGATGACGATGGCGCTGGTGAGTCGGCTTCCCTTGCCTCAAGCGTGGCCATGAGCGAACGGGTCACGGGATTGCGGTCGAGGGCGTAGGCGGTCTTATCGACGCGCGCGACGGGCATCACGCCGAGCAGGGCGTTGGTGACGAAGACTTCGTCGGCGGCGAGCAACTCGGCGTGCGTGAGCGTGCGCTCGCGGAGGATCGCGGGCTCGAGTAGCGCGATGACACTGGCGCGCATCACGCCGGGTAGAATGAGACTGGGCAGGCTGGGCGTGCAGACGAGGCCGTCTTTGACGATGAAGAGGTTCGTGGTGGCTCCTTCCAAAATGTGACCGCGTGGATCGACGAAGAGTGCTTCGTCATAGCCGGCGGCGAGAGCGCGGCGCTTAGCCTCGAGGTTCGCTTGGTAATTCAGCGATTTCAGCGCGTAGCGCGGATCAGTGCGCTGAGCTGTGTTTACGGTCAGGAGTTGAAATCCTTGCTCGTAGCGTGTCGGCGCATAGGTGGTGGCGCGGGCGAGAATTAATTCGGACCAGCCGTTTGCCTCACGGAAGAGAAGGATTTTTAGACTGCCTTGTTTTTGTTGGTTGGCGGTGATGAGCTGTTGGCAGCGGGCGTAGAGTTTTCTCTGCGTGGAGAGGGGAGCGATGCCGAGCAGAGTGGCGGAAGCGGCGAGACGGGCGTGGTGGGAACTGAGTCGCAGCGCTTGAGAATCTTTCACCCGCACGGTTTCGAAGAGGCCTTCGCCAATCATGAAGCCGGGGTCCAGTGCCGAAATTTTTAGCGCGGCGGTGGCGACGAGCTCGCCGTTGTAGAGCGCGGAGGGAAGAAACGTGGATGTGGCCGGCCTCGCCGAGGCCGGTCCGGGGTCAGCCGCCGAGGCGGGCGCACTCGTCTCGACCCCGGCTACAAAACGCACCCCATGATCCATACTTCCGAGTGTATTGGAGGGGATCTTGTTTTCCCTGAGCAGGGCGGCGCGCATCGCCCGGCCTTTGGTGAGGGTTTCCTGGTATTCACTTTCCGGGTCGGAGTCGGCGACGATGCCGCCGCCGACCTGGTAGCTCGCGCGGCCTTGGTGAAAAAGCACGGTGCGGATGGCGATGTTGAAATCGCAGGTGCCATCGAATCCAAGATAGCCGATCGCGCCGGTGTAGATGTGGCGGCGACAGGGTTCGAGTTCGTCGATGATTTGCATGGCCCGGATTTTCGGGGCGCCGGTGATGGAGCCGCCGGGCAAGAGGGCGCGCAAGCAATCAAAGACATCGCGGCCTTCGCTGAGCTGTCCGGAAATCGTCGCGACCAGATGGAAAACCGTGGGGTGCGTCTCGATGCGGTGGCGTTCTTCGACGCGGACGGAACCGTAGCGGCAGACGCGGCCGAGATCATTGCGCTCGAGGTCCACAATCATGAGCAACTCCGCCTGATCTTTTTCGCTCGCGACCAACTCGGCGGAGAGGCGTTGGTCTTCGGCGGGAGTGTTTCCTCGGGGGCGCGTGCCTTTGATCGGGCGGGTGAGAGCACGGCCGGAAGCGTCGAGCCGGAGAAATAATTCCGGTGAGCTGCTCAGGATTTGAAAATCTCCGGCATTGAGATACGCGCCGTACGGGGCAGGACTGAGCGAGCGTAGGCGCGCGTAGACGGCGTAGGGATCTTCGGTCGTCGCCAACTCGAAGCGTTGGGCGAGATTCACCTGATACACATCGCCGGCGGCGATGTAGTCTTTGACGCGCTCGACGCGCTGCAGGTAGCTCTCGTGTGTCATATTGGCGGTGAGCTCGCCG
>JANYCF010000155.1 GCA_025360455.1 Opitutaceae bacterium
CACCTACAACCCTCCCGCCGCCCCGCGGCTTCGTTCAACTAGGCGCCAGAGCCAACGGCCCCGAGCGGCCGTGGCTCATCTTGAACGTTAGGCACAAAAGATGAACGCTATCGTTCTGTGAGTCGTTGCCTTCAGACGCTGAAAAAGAAGCGCAAAAAAAAAGGTCATGCTGTACCTTTTACCTTTCTTGATTCACAGCGTCGTCAATGATCCAAGCGGCATTCTGCTGGCTAACAGAACGCCAGCGCAGCTGACACGAACTCTGCTTCCTCCGTCACTCTCACTATAGCTCCGTCCGGTAGAATGCAGCCCTGCTCCACTCTTGGGCTGCCCCCGCCCATCACTCACCGTATCAATCACTCAGCTGCGTGAAGTCTTCGCGCGAGGTTTTGCCCGAACGGCCAGGCGAAGAAGAACCTATTCGAAGCCCATCCCCAGACTTGCCAGCGGAGCCGAAACCAACATCTTGTACGATCATGAGCCTGACCATTGATCAAATTGTCGAAGAGACCCGTTCCTTGCCGCATGACGTGGTGGCGGAAATCGTGGATCGCATTCTGTTGACGATGCATGGCGGCCAAGAACCTGCGCAGGCCAGCGCATGGTCGAGCACGGTGCAGCGTCGCGTTGCCGAAATCCGCAGCGGTCAGGTGCAAGGAATCCCCGGTGAGGTCACCGCCGCCAAAATCCGCAAGATCGTCGGACGGTGAAGCCGCACGCGTTTCATCCCGAAGCGGACGCAGAATATGCCGCCTCGGCCGAGACGTATGCCGGCCTTGGGCCGGAACTGGGCGGACGCTTTTACGACGAGATCGAACGGGTGATCGCCGAGATCAAAGAAGCGCCCCACCGTTTCCGAGAGTATGATCCTCCGGCGCGCCGACTTCTGGCCAAAGGTTTCCCGTTTGCCGTGGTCTACTTGAATGAACCGGATCGGATTTGGATCGTGGCCGTGATGCCCTTGCATCGAGATCCCGATTATTGGAAGCACCGGCTAGGGTAAACGCTTCTTCCTATAGTTGCTCCTTCGGTATCCGTCTGAATTTGTGCTTTGCGTGCAGCGTCTCTCCGACCCAGCCTTATTGCCGTGATCGCTTATTCTGACCTCGGCCAACGTGCCCAGCCGCCGACTATCGCACGGCTCATGACGCTGACGTTGGAGAATCCACGCCTGCTTTCGCTCGCGGCCGGCTTCACCGATAATCACACGTTACCCGTCGGGTTGATCAGCACCGCTGTCGCTACGCTGGCCAAGGCCCGAGCGACTGACCCGGAACATCTCCAGTACGGGATGAATCAAGGTCGCCTCGGACTTCGCCGGCAGCTCGCGCAACTTTTGCTTTCGCACGAACCTGCGCTCGACGGCAATCCGGTCGCCACGGATCACCGCTTCATTATCACCAACGGCTCGCAGCAGGCGCTCTATCTCGCAATGCAGGTGCTCTGCTCACCCGGTGACATCGTGCTCGTCGATCGCCCGAGTTATTTTGTCTTTCTCGAAATGCTCACCGGACTCGGCATCGAGGCTCGTTCCCTACCCACGAATGCGACCGGTGAACTTGACCGGGCCGGACTGCGCAGCCTGCTCGCCTCAATGAAAGCCGATGGCTCGGCCGCGCGGCTCAAGGCGGTTTATTTCGTCAGCTATTTCTCCAATCCTTCCGGTCGCAGCCTGAGCCTCGAGGAGAAAAGCCTCATCGCCGACGAACTTACGGCCGCCGGGCTCTTCATCCCGGCGATCGAAGATGCGGCGTACCGTGATCTTTATTTTTCCACGCCGCATCCGGCTCCGAGTATGCTGAGTCTGCCGGCATGGGCTGACTTCCCCCAGTTCTATACCTCGACCTTGACCAAGCCCTTCGCCACCGGACTCAAGATTGGCTATGGCACCTGTAACGACCCGCGGTGGCTGGCAAAAATGCTTCACGTCAAAGGTCATCACGACTTCGGTTCGGCGCATTTGAATCAGGCAATCTGCGAACACGCGCTGGTCACCGGTGCCTTTAAATCACACCTCGCCCAAACCCTGCGTCCCACCTACGAACGCAAAATGCAGCTATTGAATGACGCCCTGGAATCTGGCGGACTGCGCCAGAAAGGGTGGCGCTGGGAAAAGCCGACTGGCGGTTTGTACCTTTGGCTCGAAGGGCCCGCGTCGCTCGACACCGGGCTCGATTCCGCTTTTTTCAAAGCCTGCGTGACAGCGGGCGTGCTCTACGTCCCGGGCGATCTGTGTTTCGGTGATCATCCGGCGAAACATTTTGTCCGTCTAAGCTACGGTGTCTTGGACGAAAAAAATCTCGTCGAAGCCGCCCACCGCTTCTGCAGCCAAGCGTAGATGGAAAATACCAGTTGAGAGTCTGGAGTTGAGAGCCGAGAGCCGAATCCTCGAAGAAAAAGCATGAGAGAAATAGCACGGAAAGTCTGTTCACTATTTTGTCTGACTCCGGACGCTTGACTCTCCGCTCTCGGCTGATTAACCAAGTCTTTATTCAGCTCGCAGCCGCGACCGTATTTTCGCAGTTCAACAAGCGACCATCGAAAGCATCCAAGCGCACGATCATGCCCGAGGCCGATTGCGCGATGAGCACGCTCCCTTCTTCACCGAGAATCGCAGCGCAAGGATCATCCGCAAACGGCCAAGCTGCCATCCACCGCAGACGAAGGTCCGCATCAAGACAGTAAAGGTTGGCCATACCCGGCAGGAGCCCGAACGGGTGCTCTCTCACGTAGAACTGCAACGGACCATGCCGAAACTCGACCACTGCGGAACCGAGCGGGGCACACGCGACCGAACGCATTCCGAGCCGGTCAATTTGGCAGAGCGTGCCATCGATGATGGCGGAGGCATGAGGTGAAGTGGTCTTCAAAGGGAGGAAGCGAAAACAAAAAGAATTCTGCCGCCGTCGGCGAACATTATTTTTGGCCGGGGAGCGCTCATCGCAAGGTATTTTTTGTAGGAGCCTGCTTGCAGGCGACCCAGCACACACGCCACCCACGAACGTTCGTGTCGCCTGCAAGCAGGCTCCTACCTCAAACCAAGACACGCGCGGCCCCAATCACCGACTCACGCGTGCGCCTTGCGCTGATGAAAATAGAGATCGTTGCCGTCCGGATCTTTGATCGCGAAACAATGACAGACGGGAAATTCATTCGGTCCCCAGGTGACCGCGACTCCGGCCGCACGAATCTGCGCCAGGGCTTCCTCGTAATTCGCCACCTCCAGCGCGATGCCCGGACTCTGGCCGATATTGACTCCCGGCGATTCAAAATTCGTGAGCGCGAGCGCGCTGGGTCCACCGATGTCGTATTCCACCCACCATTTGCCCGGAGCAAATTCCATCTCCATGCAGGTTTTCAGGCCGAGCGTTTCTCCGTAGAACTGGCGGGCGCGGGGGACATCGGTGACGTGATAGATCGCAAAAGCGATTCCAGTGGTAGTAATCATAATAAATTTTAGGTTAGATGGATTGAAGCGATATCATCGCACCGCTTTCGGATCAAACTGTGGATTGCAAATCAGACCGAGAATATTGCCGAACGGATCAAGCACCGACGCAACGATGATGCCACCGCCCACGTCCTTCGGCTCCTCATGCATCGTGGCACCCAGTCCGAGCAGCCGCGCATACTCGACCGCGCAATCATCAACGCCCCACAACGCCACAACACCCGACGGAGGGAGACTGACCGGAGCATCCGGGACCAACCCGAGTTCAAAACCACCGATGTTGAATCCCACGTAGAAAGGCTCGTCAAAATAAGGAGCGATGCCGAAGGCCTGGGTGTACCACGCTTTCGCGCGGGCGAGATCAGGGGCAGGGTAAGCCGCAGTGCGGAGTCCGAGAATCATAGAGGAGTGGGGTTTCGATCATCCTAACATAACGCGCTGACAACCCTATGTCAGGAGGGAAAATTATCGCCAACATTTCCCGTAGCCGCGTTGGCGTGCAACGACAACGTGGTCGCGAACGGCGCCACAACACTTAGAGGGCGTCTAAAAAAGGTCTATTGGTAGGGCGGGA
>JANYCF010000210.1 GCA_025360455.1 Opitutaceae bacterium
CGCCAACTTCAAGCGCTTCCGCCAACTGGTCGATCGCTGCGTCGATCTCTCGATCAAGCTTGCCGACCGTCAGACCGAATTGCGGCGGACCGCTCCGCCAAACGTAACCTGACCGCCGCTCAAGAACTCGGCACTCTCAAGATGTATACAGTTCGGCGTGAAGGCGGCGCGATCATACCCGAGCGCTCCACGTCGGTATCGATGGACGCAGAAGACGTGGTGATAGAGCGAGCTAGAGAAACCTACATGGTGACCGTGACCTTCACGATGCGGAACCAATCCGACAAACAGGTGGATAGCATGATAGCCTTTCCTATGCTCGGCTCCCCAAAAATGCTAGACGACGTCAACGCGGAATTTGAAGTTGGAATTAAGATTGCTGGTGACGATTCACCTTTCCGTCCCGTAAAAGTCCAATGGAAGGAAGGAGCGAAACGGAAGCCCCATGATGATTATTTCTTCGCTGAGTCTCCCAAAAAACCGGGAGATTTCCCCGCATCTTTGGTCTGGGACATGTCGTGGAAAGCAGGCGAAACCAAACTGGTTAGAGTTAGTTTTAACATGGGTGAGCCTTTGGTGCTTCCAGGCTCGTATCATTTAGCTGGAGGCTGGGAGATCGGCTACATTGTCAGCACAGGAGCGTTATGGAAAGGGCCGATCGGTCGAGCTGACATAACCTTTAATTTTGGTGACACGCTGCGATCTGGATCTCTATCCCCAGGAAATATTATCCAGTACTCCTATCCTGATCAGGCCAAGTGGAACGGAAAGGATTCTATCAGTTGGCACTTCGAAAATTGGTGTCCTTCAGAAGAAATGTGGTTCCGTTCGGTTACATGGAACGGGCTGCCACCGAGCGACGTTGACTATTATTTTTGTCACCTCCCTCCAGATTATCAGGGCGACAAGCAACCGTACTCGGTGGAACTGATCGATTCCCTCGTGGAGCGTGAATTGAAATTGGTACACCAATACTTTCCTGAAAAGGTAAAGTCCCTTGATATACTTGTCCTCCGAATCGCAATCAGCGACTGGCTTCTCCATGAAATTTACGCTCGGCACGGAGACTCATTCTTCGCGGGAAAACTAACTTCTACGAATGGTGTTCGTCACGGCTTCGTCGGTATCAACAACGACGGTAATCTCTATAGCTCTTGGCGGGATAAATTTGAGGCCTATCGCTACCGCGGGGGATGGTACCGGCCCGAACACGATGTCGTCAAAACAGCTTCATTGGCGCAAATGGAACAGAGCAACGTGCAGTTTTTATCCAAATATCTCGTCCAACTACGGGAACAATTAGGCCCGGAAAAATTACGTCTCACGGTCCCCGTCCATGTTCCCGGTTCCTAGCTCAGTTCAGCGTTGATCGTTTCGAAACCACTTTTGGGCTAATCCTGCGCGAGCCCGAAGAAGATGATGATTGGGCAGTAGAGATGCAGCCAGGTAATTATATGGCATTCTTTGATCCATGGGACTCCGGAGACTACGACACTTAAAATCGTTTGGCGGAGTTACAGGTCCTGCCGCATCCCTGAATAAGCTAATGCAGGTCAGAGCAGGACTCAAAAAGAGGGACAGAAGAGGGACAGTGGTTTTTCCGCAAAAAGTCCCCAACTTCCTAAGTCTTTGAATGAAATGGCTGCCCGAGTAGGGGTCGAACCTACGACCAAGTGATTAACAGTCACCTGCTCTGCCACTGAGCTATCGGGCACCAAAGTAATACAACCGAACGGCCAAAAAGGGGCGGGCTTTCCGCCTTGTCAATACCGCTCTCCTGTAAAAACAAATATTTCTGCCGGACCACGAAAGTTTTGGTTGCATCGCCCGGAGGCGCTGATTCAACTCCGGTCCCTTTTCCATTACGCCTGCCTCCAATTCCGGAGTCTCAGGGGGAACGAAACCATGAAGAAATACTCACTCACTGTCACGTCCCGCGAGGGCAAAGGCCGCAGCGCCTCTCGTCGCCTCCGTAAGGCCAATAAGATCCCGGCCATTCTCTACGGTAAGCATACGAAACCTGAAACTCTGGCCGTCAATGTGCCGGAGTTCGTCAAACTGCTGAAGGAAATCTCCGGCCGCGCCTCGCTCATCGAGCTGCAGCGCGAGCAGGGTGCCTCCGCCCTTTCTATTTTGCAGGAAGTCCAACGCGATGCGATCACCGATCGTTATTTGCATATCGATCTCCAGGAAGTGAAGGAGAACGAGAAGATGGTCATCAGCGTCACGATCCACGTGGTCGGCGAAGCCTACGGCGTTAAGACCGAGGCGGGCATTCTCCAGACGGCGACGCATCGCTTGCGCGTTCGCTGTTTCCCGAAAGATCTTCCCTCCGTCATCGAGGTCGATGTCACTGAGCTCAAGATCGGTGAGTCCATTCACATTGCGGAGCTGAAGCCGATTGCTGGCGTCGAATTTATCGACGACAAGAACCAGACGGTCGTGCTTTGCGTGGCGCCACCAGAAGAGGAAGTCGCTGCCGTGGTTGCCGCTCCTGTCGCTGGTGCGGCCGGTGCTCCTGCCGATGGTGCCGCTGCTCCTGCGGCCGGTGCCGCTGGTGCTGCTGCTCCTGCGGCCGGTGCTGCTCCCGCTGCTGGTGCGAAGCCCGCTGCTGGCGCGAAGCCTGCCGCTGGTGCGAAGCCTGCGGCCGGCGCCAAGCCCGCTGCTCCCGCCAAGAAATAATCGTTTTCCCGAGGCTCGTTCGTTCTGACGGACGGGCCTTGTTTGCAGTACGTTCTTTGAGTCATGTCCATTACGCTCATCGCAGGATTGGGGAATCCGGGGCGCGAATATCTCGGCACTCGCCACAACCTCGGTTTCACCGTGGTGGAGGCGCTGGCCGCAGCGGAAGGGCTTTCGTGGAAACACGAGCCGCGCTTCCACGCTGATATCGCGCGCTGGAATGTCAGTCCTGGGATCACTCGGTGGCTTGTCAAGCCGCAGACTTATATGAATGAAAGCGGTCGCGCCCTGCGCCTCCTGCTTGATTTTCATAAGCTGCCGGTCGAGTCGCTGGCCGTCGTCTACGACGATCTCACGATCAAACTGGGCCGGTTAAAAGTGTCCGAGAGTGGGAGCGCTGGCGGCCACAATGGGGCGGCCAGCCTGCTCGAGCACCTCGGGAACGGTTTTAGCCGTTACCGGCTCGGGATCGCCAGCGAGCGCCCGACCAGCATGGACCTCAAGGATTTTGTACTCGGAAAATTCACCGACGACGAAAAAATTATCATCGAACAACAACTCACCCGCTTTGTGGCTGGCCTCCGCCTCTTAATTGAGAATGGATGTGCCTCCGCCATGAACAGCCTCAACCGCAGAGAAAAAAATGACACCGACCAAGCGTAATTACCACGCCAGCTTCATCCTCGATAACCGGGGCAAGGAAGATTCCATCGACCAACTGATCGAGGGCGTTAAGAAAGAAATCCTCGCCGTACAGGGCGAAGTAGCCACCGTTGAAAACATGGGCCGCCGCGAATTCGTTCGCAAGACGGACCCCGCGTTCCCCTCCGGCATCTACGTGAACATGACGTTCTCCGCTCCCGCCGGCGCACCCGCGCAATTGCACGAGCGCCTGCGCTTAAACAATAACGTTTACCGCGCGATTGTGCAGAACGCCTAAGCGTACTCCCTGCGCTCCCGCCCATGGCCAATCTCAACAAAGTCATGCTGATCGGCAATCTGACGCGTGATCCGGAACTCCGGGTCACGCCGAAAGGGACCGCCATCTGCACGTTCAGCCTCGCCGTGAACCGCAAGTTCAAGGACGAGAGCGGTGGTGAGCGTGAAGAAGTGACCTACATTGATATCGAGGCCTGGGGCAAGTCGGGTGAAAATATCTCAAAGTATTGCACTAAAGGCCGCCCGCTGTTTGTTGAAGGCCGCCTTCGCCTCGACCAGTGGGAAGACAAAACCACGAAGGAAAAACGCAGCCGCATGAAAGTGGTCTGCGAAAACTTCCAGTTTCTCGGCACCGGTCGGGCTGACGGCGCAGCACCCGGTGCTCCTTCCGAAGGTGGCTCCTCCAGCAGTGCTCCCAGCAGCGAAAATCGCTATGCCGCACCCGCTCCGCGCGGTCCTTCTGCTGCCAAACCAGCAGCTCCTGCTCAGCAGGAAAATCTCGACGAAGACGTCCCGTTTTAAACGGTCTCCCGTCTCCACCTTTACTAAAACAACCAACACAGTCCGAACATGGCTCACAACGAAGTGCTCCTCCTCAAACCAGTCGACGGCCTTGGCGCCGAAGGCGATCAGGTCAAAGTCCGCGCCGGCTACGCCCGCAATTTCCTCCTGCCCCAGGGCATGGCGGTTCCTTTGACACTCTCCAACCGCAAACAGGTCGACGCTCTCAAGAAGGCGCGTGGTCTCCGCGAAGCCAAAGAGCTTGGCGGCGCTCAGGAACTCGCCAAGCAGATCGAGAAGACTGCCATCGCTATCGCCGTCAAGACAGGCGAAGGCGGCAAGCTCTTCGGAGCTGTCACCGCAAATGACCTCCACGAGAAATTGACCGCCGCGGGTGTCGTCATCGAGAAGAAGCGCATCCACCTTGCCCAACCGGTCAAGACCCTCGGCAAGCACGAGGTCACGATTAAGCTGCATGCGGATGTGTCGGTTCAGTTGTCCTTCGAAGTGGTTTCCGAGAATCCCATCGAACCAGCCAAGGTCTAACTCTGGCGCTGACTCCACGAAAAGCTGCGGTGTTTACATCGCGGCTTTTTTTATGGGCGGTGCCAAGAACCAGGTGATTTCATGCCAGTCACGAATTGTTTTGTCACGGTAGGGTTGGCGCTTGTCGCCGTGCCGAGAGATTTTCGTGGCGAACCGGCACGGCCACAAGGGCCGGCCCTACGAAAGCAGCACAGCAGGTTGCCGTTAGTTTCATCCGCGATTTTTGCACCGGGCCGCGTGAGTATTTTTCCGAAATCTATGATTGCCGCAGGCATTGCTTCCTTAGAGCAATAGAGCTTCCCCATGGCAGAAATGGCAACAGAAGCGCGCGGTCAGGGTCGGTCACGCCGGCCCGTCGATTCGGTTTATTCCGACGCGGTCGCCGCTGGGCGCTCACTGCCTTTTAGCGAAGAAGCCGAACAGCACGTCATCGCCTGCTGTCTGCTGGACGGAAACGACACCATCGCGCGTTGCTTGGAAGGCCATGTTTCTCCCGCTTCCTTCCATATCCCGGCTAACCGCGTGATGATGGAAGTGATCATGGATCTCTACGCCAAGGGGCAACCGGTGACGTTGGAGGTGGTCGCGGAAGAATTAAGCATTCGTCGATTATTGGAGGGAGTCGGCGGCCTGCCGTACCTGATCCAGGTCACTTCGAAAATCCCGACCACGGCGCACGCCGGTTATTTTTTAGACAAAGTACGGCTCAACCACCAATTGCGGGAATTGATCAAGGTAGCGACGAGTACCGTCGAGCAGTGCCATAATTTTTCCGGGGAAGGGCAGGAGTTTTTCGATAAAATCGAACAGGAGCTTTTTCGGGTCACGCAGGATCGCGTGAGTGACAGTGCCGAGGAAATCAAGGAGGCGATCAAGGAGGCGAACACCGTCATCGCCAAAATGCTCATGAAGAAAGGTGAGCTCACGGGCGTCACTTCCGGTTTTAAGGATCTCGATGCGATGACGTTTGGTTTTCAGCGGCAGGAAATGATCATCGTGGCCGCGCGGCCCTCGATGGGTAAAACCAGTTTTGCGCTGAATATCGCCGAATCCGCGTCCATGCCCAAGCCCGGCAAGGGTGAGCCGGTGGCGACGCTGATTTTTTCACTGGAAATGAGTTCCCCGCAGCTGGCGTTGCGCATGCTTTGCTCGCGGTCGCGGGTTAACTTGAAGTTGCTCCGCGACGGCCTGGTGAGCCGGGATGGCAAGGAAATCAATGATCTGGGGCGGGCGGCCGAAGAATTCAAGAAAGCGCCGATCCTGATCGATGATTCAAGCAGTCTCACGATCATGGAAATGCGCGCCAAGGCGCGGCGTATCTATGCCCGCAAGAAATTGGGCCTGATCGTGGTGGATTACCTTCAGCTTATCAGTGGAACGGACCCGCGCTCACCGCGGGAACAGCAAGTCGCCGAAGTTTCCCGGGGATTAAAAGCTATGGCCAAGGAACTAGATCTACCGGTCATAGTCCTAAGTCAGCTGAATCGCTCATCAGAGAAAGAAAGTCGCGCGCCGCGCTTGTCGGACTTGCGTGAATCTGGTTCTATTGAGCAAGATGCTGACGTTGTACTAATGCTATCCCGACCCAAAGATGCCGATGAACGTTTCCAAACAGCCGCAGGTGCGGCTGATTTAATCATTGCCAAACAACGAAACGGCCCGGTAGGAGATTTGAAATTAACTTTCCTTCAAGAGATTACGCGCTTTGAAAACTTCACCCTGTAGCCCGATCATCCGGGCACTTGCCCTAGTCTTCCTTTTAATTGCTGCTTCTTCCGGGCTCTTTGCCCAAGAGGCTGGCGAAGCGCCTAAAGGTCCCGCCCCTAAGATTGGGACGATCACCACAAAATTCGTCGGCGTAGCAAACGTCAGCGAGCAGGCCGTGCGTGCGAATATGGCCATCCGTGAAGGCAGTGAGCTCGACGAAACTTTTATTGATCGCGATATTCGTACACTCTACAAGACCGGCCTTTTCGAATTTATTGAAATCAAGCGGGAGAATGTAGCGGGCAATATCGTTAATTTGCTCGTGGAGGTGACCCCGAAGTATCGCGTGCTCTCCATCCTCTTTGAGGGCAATAAAGCTTACGGAAACAGAAAGCTGAAGAGTGAAATAAAGACGGTGGTGAATAGTTCTTTGGATGAGCGCCAAGTGAAGGATGATACCCAGAAACTCTACGAGTTTTACCAGAAGCATGGATATAATCAGGTACAGATTACTTACTCCATCGATCGCAATCGCAGTACCGGATTCGGTACCGTGACCATCAAAGTGCGCGAAGGAGTGAAGGTGCGGATTTCCAGCCTTAAATTTATCGGCAACGATCATTTTAAGCCGCGGCGTTTGAAAAAGAAAATGGAAACCGGAGTGTGGAATCCCTTTTCGTGGTTGCTGGGATCGGGCCGGTTGAAGAATGACGAATTTGAATCAGATCTCGATAAATTGCGGGATTTCTATCGGGAGCAGGGCTTTCTCGACGTGGAGATTGCGGAAGACAAAGTCACCTTCGATTATCCCACCGAAGGGAAACTGGCCATCACTATTCGCATCAATGAAGGCAAGCAGTACCATATCGGCACAATTACTTTTGTCGGAAACAAAACCTTGCCGACTCCTTTGCTGAATTTGCTCGTGAAGCAGCAAACCGGTATGATTTTTCGTCCTTCCAAATTGGATAAGGATGTGGAGATGCTTGAAGACTTTCATGGCCGGGGTGGGTATCTGGAGACGCACGTACGCTTGGTCCGTAAGCCCAATTTGCAGACCAATAACATTGATATCGAATATAACATTACCGAAGGGGAGAAATTTTTGGTCGAATCAGTGAAGATTGAGGGCAACACGAAAACCAAGAGTATCGTTATTCTCCGTGAACTGGTTCTTGGGCCGGGAGATTTATTCGACAAAGTCCGGATGAAGATTTCCGGTTCGCGTTTGGAGAACACCCGCTTCTTTGATGAGAATGGCGTGAATGTTACTGATGAATCGACCAATATCCCGGGTCGAAAAAACTTAAAGATTTCCGTACGGGAAGGACGCACCGGGAATGTCACTTTTGGTGCGGGTTTCAGTTCGCTGGAAAGAGCGACGGTCTTTGCGGAGCTCACGCAGTCGAATTTCGATTTATTTAATCGCAAATCGTTTTTCCAGGGCGACGGTCAGAAATTTCGGTTGCGCCTGCAATTGGGTTCCCAGTCGAGTTCGATCGTTCTCGCCTTTGAAGAGCCGTGGTTCCTCGAGCGCGAACTGGCGTTGGGTTTTCAATTGTCCCGCGATACATCGGACTACAATAGCTCCTTCTATAATGAAATTCGTACCGGCGGTACGGTTTATATGCGCAAACGGTTGTTCGGATTGTTTGAAGGCACCTTGGGCTATACCTATCAGGTGGTGAATATCGATGGGACCAGCGCCAATACCCCTCTTATTTATCAAACACTTTTAGGGACAACGCGGGTCTCCAAGGTTAGTTTTTCCGTGTTGCGGCAAACGCTCAATAAATTGGTCAATACCACAAATGGTTACCGGGCTGAATTTCTAACGGAGGTCGCGGGCGGTCCTCTCCAAGGTGATTCTAATTATTATAAGCTTGAATTCAAGGGCTCGCGATTTCTCCCGCTATTCGCTACGCAGCGTCAAGTGTTGTCCTTGATTGGTCGGGCGGGGGTCGCGGAAAGCTTTGGTCACAGTAATGATATAAAATATCTTGGTTACCATGATCCGATTACGAACACCGACAAAATTCAATCCTATGTTACAGGGGTACCTGCCTTTGATCGTTTCTTCTTGGGCGGCCCAGATACTCTCCGCGGATTTGAGTTTCGTACGGTGGGTCCGAAGGACCCAAGCTCTGGGGAACCAATCGGTGCTAAAAGCTACGCTTTCTTTTCTGCTGAATATTCCTTGGATATCGTCAAACCGGTCCGCTTTGCTCTGTTCTATGATGCTGGTTTCGCGAATATAAACGCCTATGATTTCAACCCGAAAGATTATAATGATAATATAGGTTTTGGTATTAGGCTGATGGTCGCCGGGGCTCCGCTCAGTTTGGATTATGGCATCCCTCTCACCACTGACCGTTTAAATAAGAAGGGCGGCCAGTTTAATTTCTCCTACGGCACGCGTTTCTAATTAACCACAACGTTTAACTTTATCTCTATGAAAAAACTCATTCACACCCTCATTGCCCTGACGTGCTTAGGCTTTTTTACCTGCGCTGCACGGGCTGAAGTCGCCTTTAAACCAGTCGTGGTCGACATGGCCAAGGTTTTCGAGAGCCATTACAAGACGGAAGAGGCCAATGTTAAATTCACCGAATTTGGCAAGAAGGTGCAGGAACAGTTGGATTCTGCGAGCAAACAGCTCCAGGAAATGGCCACGAAGTATCAAGAACTAGCCGAGCAATCCAAAAACACCCTGCTCAAGCCTGAAGCCCGCGCTCAAGCCGAAGCCGATGCCCAGAAAAAAGGAGAGGAAATCCAAGATCTTCAAGGCACCGCCCAGAAATTCCGGAACGAGAAACAGAATGAAATTCAACAGCGGTTCAAAGCTTTGCACGATGGATTATTTGAAGAAATTGCCATCGTCGTGAAGAACATCGCTAAATCCAAGGGTGCCACTCTCGTGCTGGATAAGTCGAGTACCCCGGGCTCTGGTCTGTCCACCGTTATTTACAGCGATGACAGCTACGATATCACCGCCGAAGTGATCAAAGAAGTGAACAAAGATCGTCCTCCTGCACCTCCGGCTCCAGCCGTAGTCGTGCCAGCCCCGGCTGCCGCTCCAGCGCCTGCGGTTGTTCCAGCAGCAGCGAAATAGTAAGAAATCTTGCCAAGCCCTGTTCCACCGAACAGGGCTTTTTTATGCCCAAACAGGTCGCTTACAGCTCCGAAGAAATCATCGCGCTCATTTCTCCTCAGCGCACGGCCGGGAGCACCACCGACACGATTCGGGATATCGCCTCGTTGGGTTCGGCTAGCCCCGGAGATTTGTCATTTTTGGGTAATCCCAAGTACAAGGCACAGGTGGCTGCTTCGCGAGCCTCGATCGTTTTGCTACCACTGGACTATGTCGGTGAACCGGCGGCAAATCAGCTGTTCCTCTATGTGGCGAAGCCCTCAGTTTCACTCGTAGTGATCTGCGCGCGGATAGAACAGCAGCTTTGGCCCAAACCGACTCCCGGTGTCCATCCTACCGCCTTTATCGCCTCGGGCGCAGTGATTGATCCCTCCGCTACCGTCGGTCCGCTTTGCGTCGTGGAAGAAGGCTCGGTGGTCGGAGCCAGGAGTTATCTGCAGGCCTCCGTTTTTCTGGGCCGGAATGCGCGGATCGGTGCGGATTGTTGGGTCATGCCCGGTGTGGTGATCGGGTCTGAATGTGTGCTCCGTAACCGCGTTCGAATTCAGCCGGGAGCCGTGATCGGTTCCGATGGATTTGGCTATGAAACGGTCAATGGCCGGCACGAGAAAGTCCCGCAAATCGGTATCGTGGTCATTGAAGATGACGTCGAGATCGGGGCGAATTCCACTTTGGACCGTGCCCGTTTCAGCCGCACGGTGGTCGGGGAGGGGACGAAAATCGATAATCTCGTCCAAGTCGCCCACAATGTCATCATCGGCAAACACTGCATCGTGTGCGCGCAGGTGGCTTTTGCTGGCAGCGTCACGTTGGAAGATTACGTGGTGGTGGGCGGTCAGGCTGCGGTGGGTGGTCATATTACTATCGGTAAAGGCACCCGGATTGGCGGACAGACGGGCCTCAACTATAATACCACGCCCGGGAGCTATGTGATCGGCACCCCGGCGATTTCGTATATGTTGGAGCGACGTCTGCAAATTTTGCACCAACGTTTGCCTGATTTGTTCAAGCGCGTAGAATTCCTTGAACAAAAAACGGAAAAGACTTCCGCCCCGGCGTAATTCTATTTAGCTCGCCTCAACATGAGGGACACGCGCTTTAAAATCTTCGCTGGATCTTCCAACCGCCCGCTGGCGGAGGAAATGTGCAAATCGATGGGGGTACCGCTCGGCGATGCCACCGTGAATTGCTTCCCCGACGGGGAATCATTTGTGAAGATAAATGAAAACATCCGCGGCGCGGACGTCTACATTGTGCAATCCACGTGCCCGCCCACGAATCATCACTTGATGGAGTTGCTCATCATGATGGATGCCGCCAAGCGCGCGTCGGCCTCCCGCATCACGGCCATCATTCCCTTTTACGGCTACGCCCGGCAGGATCGCAAAGATCAGCCCCGCGTCCCCATCACCGCCAAGCTCGTCGCTAATTTGCTCGTCGCCGCCGGCGCCAATCGCGTTCTCGCGATGGATCTGCACAGTCAGCAAATCCAAGGGTTCTTTGATATTCCCGTGGACCATCTTTTCGCTTCGCCGGTTTTTTTCCAATATCTGGCGTCCAAGAAAACCAACAAGCTCGTCGTTTGCTCACCCGATGTGGGCGGTATGAAAATGGCGGCGGCTTATGCCGATATTCTCGGTGCTTCGCTCGCTCTCGTGGCGAAGAAACGCGTCAACGCCACCACCGTCGAAGCCATCAATATCGTCGGTGAAGTCGAAGGCTGCGATGTCTTGCTGGTGGATGATATCACCGAAACCGCCGGTACGATCACTTCGGCGGCCAAGATGCTTCGCGCCCACGGTGCCACCAGCGTGCGCGCGGCGGTCAGCCATTGCGTGCTGAACGAAGTCGCTTATGAACGCCTCAAAACCGGTGTGCTGGATGAGCTCATTACGACCAACTCTGTTCCGATCGATACGCGTGGTCTCCCCATCACCGTGCTCAGTATCGCGCCGTTGCTCGGTGAAGCCATTCTGCGCATCAATAACAACGAGAGCGTCACGAGCCTTTTCAAGATCAAGGGTTTTTGACACAGGAGCGTGCTCTGTAGGTAACGCAGGATGAGCATCCGTTGCTTTTTATGAAAACCAAACCGGCCCTCATCCTTTTCATTTTTGGTTTCCCTCTCTGGCTGGGTGCCGTCGAACTCAGGAAAGCTCCGAAACCGGTGCTCACTCGTCCGGTGCTGAAAGAGGATTTCTCTCCGCTTGGCGATGGGAACGGCAAGCCAACCGCCCTCACCAGTTATGCCGATATGCTGGATGTCGTCCGACCGGCCGTGGTTTCGGTGTATTCCAGCAAGATCATTCGCCAACAAGTCCCGCTGCTTCTCCGTCAACTCTATGGACCCGGCGTGCAGGGACGCGAAGAACGTTTTGATGGCCTCGGCTCAGGCGTGATCATTTCTTCCGACGGATATATTTTGACCAACAACCACGTCGTTGCCGAAGCCGATGAGGTGAAGGTGAAGCTCAATGATGATCGCGAATTCATGGCCAAGGTTATCGGTGCTGATCCGAAAACAGACGTCGCCGTCATTAAAATTGAGACAGATAAATTGCCCGCCGCCACTCTGGCCAACAGCGACAAGTTGCGGGTGGGTGACATTGTGTTCGCCATCGGCAATCCCCTCGGCGTGGGCCAGACCGTCACGATGGGCATCATCTCCGCCACCGGCCGTCGGCTCGGACTCCTGCAAGAGGTGGACGGCTACGAGGATTTTATCCAGACGGATGCTTCCATCAACAAGGGCAACTCCGGCGGCGCGCTCATTGATGCCAAAGGACGATTGATCGGCATTAATTCCGCGATCATCTCCAATAATCAAGGCAGCATCGGCATCGGGTTTGCCGTCCCCGTCAATCTCGCCCGGTCCATTATGAACAGTCTCATCGAAACCGGCACCGTTTCTCGCGGCTATCTGGGCGTCTCCACTGATACGCTGACGCCAGAATTGGCCGAATCTTTCGATCTCCCTAAAACGACCAAGGGAATTGTGATTTCAAATCTCACTTCAGCCGATGGGCCGGCGGCTCAGGCCGGTTTGAAGCGCGACGATATCATTACGGCCATCAATGAACGTCCAGTTGCCACTATCCAAGATCTTCGGCTGCTGATTGCCGAGACGCCGCCCGGTACGAAGGTGAGGATCAAATATCTCCGTGCCGGTAAAGCTGGCACGGTTGAAGTTACCTTGGGGCGTTCGGATGAAGCGGGAGGAACCGAGGGCGAGTGGCTCCCCGGAGTGACGGTGGCCCCGCTGAGTGACGCCTTGCGCAAGGATATGCGCGTTGATGCGCGAATCGGCGGCATCGTAATCACCGAAGTCAGTGAAGATTCCTTCTATCATGAAATATTTCCCGTGGGCGCCGTGATCGAGCAGATCAATCGGGTCCCGGTCACCGATCTCGCCACCGCCAAGCAGGCGCTACATGACGGCCGCAACATGGCTTTGATCAGCTATCGCGGAGCTTTTCGTTATGTCGTGTTCCAAGTACGCTGAGTGAATTGGAGTCGGACAATGAGAAAGGCGCGTATGAGAACGCGCCTTTTATGACTGAGATTTGAAATTTCAACTGCCCGGCTTGATCGCGGGGAGATTTGCCATTTCGGGCGGGAGTTGATCGGCGGGATAGGTGGGGTAGCTCATTTCTAGCAGTGAAATGCAGGGCACCGGAAATTTTGCCTGACCTTGACTGCGGTCGACGAGTACGGCCACACCCACGGTCTGCCCGCCGGCTTTCCGGATGATATCGAGACATTCCTGTACCCGGCCGCCGCGGGTGATGACGTCTTCGACCACGAGCACGCGTTCACCGGGAGCGAGCGTGAAACCGCGGCGCATCACCAGTACGTTGTTATCTTTCTCGGCGAAGATGAAGCGACTCTTGGCTTGGCGCGCCACTTCCTGGCCGATCACCAGTCCGCCCATCGCGGGAGCGAGGACCGTGGTGAATTTTAAATCGCCCAGCTTGCCGATGAGCAGGGTGGCGAGGCGCTCGACTTCGGCCATCTGCTGGCAGACTTGCGCGCATTGGAAAAAATGCCCGCTGTGCAGTCCGGAACGGAGCACAAAGTGACCTTGCAGCAGGGCGCGGGTGCGGATGAAGATGGCGGTGACTTCTTGCTGAACGTTATCCATGTCGGGGAAAGCTGTGGCATTTGTGTCTAAAATGGAATTTATTTTTAACCAGAGTTGCGATGAACCCGATGATTTTACCTGCGCTGGAAGATGAGCTGGGGGACGTGCTGGAAAAAGCCGCCCGTCATACCGGCTTGAGCTATGAGAAAATGGCGGCAGCGGCCGGCGTCGAAATGGGACGAATTAAAGACGCGCTGGATTACCGCTCCGAACTGGATCAGGCCGAGCTGGGTCGGCTGGCGCACGTCTTGGGGCTAAATGAAGTGGGGCTCACCGCGCTGGCTCAAGGTCGCTACCCTCGGCCCGAGCCGAGCGCGTTGCCTTTTTCACTCTATCCCCTGCGCATGCCGTACGGGGTGGGAGTGGCGAATGCCTATCTGGCGACGACAGGTGGAAATCAGGCGGTTTTATTTGATGCCGGAGCGAGCCATGCGGAACTGCACCGAGCCTGGCCCCGGCACATTGAGCAACTGGAGGCGGTGTTCATCACGCACTATGAAGCGGAGCACATTGGTGGGCTGGAAGTGGTGCTGCAAGAAACCGGCCTGACAAAGTTTCACGGGCCACCGAGTGGACGGTGGAAACAGTGCGCGGGATTGGTGGAAGGAGTGGCGGTGGAAGCAGCCGGTTTGCGCATCACTGCTTTTCAAACTCCAGGCCATGCGGCGGAGCATAATTGCTATGCGGTGGGGCTCGCCGGTCGTATGGGGCCGGCGGATGTTTTGATCTCGGGTGATCTGATTTTTGCCGGTTCGTTGGGCGGCGGGTATTTTTGTTGTCAGCGGCAAATGCAACATGCGCGGCGGGTGTTGGGATTTTTGCCCGACTCCGCCATTATTGCGCCCGGTCATGGTCCGCTGACAACGGCGGGCATCGAGCGGACTTTTAATCCGTTTCTGGGATGAACGGGGCGTGCGGCTTTGCGCAATGGAGCGGCTGAATCCGGATGGGTTGGCACCCGCTTCACGGTTTGCTCAGGGCTTGCCGGGTTCGGAGGGGAGCGGCGGCACTTCGGTTGGTTTTTCCGGGTCGGTTGGTTTTGGCGTGGAGGAACCGAAGGAAACGTTCCACTTGGGATTGGCGAGCGGACCAGTGAGTTGAAGTTCAAACATACGGGTGAGCGGATTTATCAGCAGGCCCACGATGGCGGTGAGGGGATTGCTGGTCTCTTCATAGGGCTTGAGATGCGCGGTGAAATCGAGGGACTTCGAGTCGATTAAATAATCTCCCTTGGCGGTGATCAACGCGCTCTTGCCGGTGACACGCAAATCCGGAAAGTTAACCTTGCCCTCGGCCATTTGGAAACTGCTTTGGGCGGCATCCAGTTTAAGCGAGCTGAAACTCAGCACTTGGGAGAGCAGACCGAAGAGATTGATTTCCCCCAGATCGGCCCCGGTGAGATGCAAGGTGCCGTCGCCTTTCAGGCGGGTAGGATTATCGGGATTGCCTTGGGCGACGAGGGAGAGGTCGAGTTTTCCACCGGTGGCCTTTTTAATAAACTTACTGTCCGTCATGGATTCACTCTTGATCCCGGTGCGGGCGGCTTCGAATTCTTCCGCCGCCCGAATGGTGCGGGCGAGGTCGGCTTCGTGCAGCTTGAAATCGAAATGGAGCAAACGGTTTTGCGCCTGCCCCGTGAGCGTGGCTTGACCCGAGCCATACCCGCCGCCGGCGCGCAGATCGATTTGCTCCAGCTGCAGGACGTCGTTTTTGACGGTGCCGTGGACGGCGACTTGTTCGAGTGGAAAATAATAATAGGTCAAGGGCGTGGCGACCTCGCCGGTGAAACGAAGATCATTCAGCACTTGTCCGTCTTTTTTCCCCGTTCGACCCCAGATATGCACTTGCGGTGGCTGCGTGAAAGCGAACGGCAGGAGCAAATTGACGGCGGTTTCCCCGCCGAGTTTCTTTAGCGAATCCGGATCAAGATTTCCCGTGAGATCAAAGTTCAGCTCGCTGTTCCCTGATGGGTCGGGGCTGGCACTGCGTTTGAACCAACCGGTGGCCCGCTGCGTCCCGCCGGCGCGGTCGCCGCTCAGTTCCAGGACATGCACATATTGGGGCCGAAGAAAGATTCGCGCGTGGGCCCGTTCGAAATCGGCATGCATTACTTCGACCGGCCCGGTGCTGGCATCGCCAAAATAGGTGGTGCGGCGGGGATCGGCCCAGCAGCCTTGCACATCGGCGTCGCCTAGCGGCGGGGTGAGCGGGAAAGCGAAATTGCTCCAGAAATCGGGCCACCAATTGCCGCCAAACCAACCGGAAATTTCCGCCGGGCGCAACCGGCCGTTGAGCAAAAAGCGATAATTCATCGTCCGGAAATTCATCCAGTAGCTGCCACGTGCTTCGTTTTTTCCGGCGCTGACGAAGGCCTCTTGCGCGAGAAAATTCAGCTCGGCATCGACGTCGACCCACCCACGGGCCGAGGTGATTTGCACGCCGCGGGAATCGAGTCGGCCGACTTGGGCCCGACTCCAGACGCCGCCGAAGATCCAGCCTGCCTTGAGTACGGCCCGGGCATCAAGCAGGACGGGATCGCCGAAACGAAAATACGGTTCGAGCTTGGGCGCGTAGCGGGTCAGCATGGTGGTGACGAGGGCGGGCTCGACCCGGCCGACAAAATGCGCGAGGGCGGTTTTGTCCGCGAGATTCGCCGAGCCGTCGAGGGCGAGGATTTGCCCCCGGGAAATAAACACGGTGGTGAGGGCCAGTTGGTTTTCCTTCAACCGATAGGAGCCGGTGAGGAGGGGGAATTCGAGGGTTTCATCCAGGACGCGGAGCCGGGCGGCGGAGATCTGCCCGTTGATGCGACTAAAGAGTGATGGCTCCTTGCTGGGTACGAGCGTGAACTTCGCGCGCACTTGGGTGGCCGTGCCTTGGCTGTTCGCCATGGAGCGGGCGGAGAGCTGCAAAAACAAGGGGTAGGCATTCAGTCCATCCCAGCGCCATTGCCCTGAGACGGCGAGTGGGCCGAGATCAAAAGGGGTTTGGCCCACGCGGTGGACGCCATCGGCATATAAATCAAGATTCAGGTTCATGCCGCCGCCTTCCTCCGGAGTACAATTCACCGCCAAGGTCGGATGCTCGACGGACTCTAATTCAGGCAGGAGCAACACGGCTTGGCGGGCATACTGGAGATAACGGCTGGTGATTTCCCCGGACGTAAGCGGGGTGCCGTGGGAGCTGCGTGGGGGGGCCGTGTTGCCCGTCAGACTGATGGGGAGATTCCCGATCCGACCGGTGAGACGTTCGATCGACCAGAGATCGCTGGAAAAACGAAAATCGGCATTTATCTCGCGAAGCAAGGGTTCGGCCGTGCCACTCGGGGAAAGAATGGCGGGCAGTTGCAGGGTGGCTCCTTCCAGTCGGATAATATCGGGCAGATGGTAACCGGCGAGGATGGCCCAGAAACTTTTTTTGAGGTAAATCGATTGGCTCGTGAGCAAGGGCTCCGCGAAGGAGTTGGAACGGAGTTCGATGTTTTCGAGGAAAATACCTCCGCGAGGATCAAGATGTGCGTGCCCGAAGCGGACGGAAAATTTTTCCGCGGCGAGGTTGGCTTCAATGCGGCGCAGAATGAAATCCGGCACGGTCACGTCTTTGACGAGGGCAACATAACTTTGCCAGGAGAGGGCGGCGCCTAAAATCAGCCAGAGAGCCCAGCACAGTAACGTGCCGACGCACGAGGTGCAGAAACGCCAAGCGGTGGTAGGCGGTGGCCGCGTTTCCTTCATGAAAGTTAAGCTCCGGGGACGGCGGCTGGTTTGGGCGGACCGGGGTCTTGTTTCTCGGCGTAGGTGAGCTGGAAAAGCACGTCGATCATTTCTTGCGTGAGCGCAAAGCTGACGCCGTTGGGGCCGAACTCGGTGGTGCCGGCGAGCTGCGTCGTGCCGTTAATCCGATCGGTGAGGAGCAGGACGGAGCTCGAGGTTTGGGTGGCGCCATTCCCGCCGGTCAGGGCGAGAGTGACTTCGAGCCGGAATTTCCAGGGTTGGGCCACGCCGTTTACTTCGGCGTGATCGGCGTTGAAACTTTCGCTGATGAAGCGTTGGGCTTTGAGCGAGCGAAGTTGGGCAAGGAGGGCGAGCAAGGTTTTTTGCCGTGCCTCGGGTTCGGTGGTGAGAGCGGATTCCCACGTTTCGCTGTCGTGCAGTTGCCGGGAATAGAGGGAGGTCGTGGCACCGGTTTCGGCGAGGGTCAGGCCGGTGATGCGGGCGCCTTGCTCCAATTCACGGAGGAGGCGCTGACGGAAATGTCGCGGATCGACCGGCGTGAATTCCAGCAAGCTGGAATCGATTTCATAAACGAAGGAAGTGTTGTCCACTTTGGCATAGGCGATGCCGCGTTCCTCGGGTTTGATGCCGATTTGGAAGGTGAGAGCGTACGGGTCTTTGAGGTTGAGGCCGCCTCCGGTGCTGAGATTGAGGGTGATCTTTCGCTCGGGGCGGTTGAATCCATAATTTTCCAGATCGGCACCGGAAGGGGCGTCGTTGAGGAATTTCTTGGCGGAAAAAGATTCTAATTTTTGGAGCAAATCGGCGACGAGAGTGGCATCAGCCGCGAGGGTTTGCGGGGTTTGATTGCTGTTGCTCCGGTTGATCAACTGCCAGGATTCGGTGCCCGGCGTTGGTTCGAGGCGTTGGAGATTGAGTTCGGGCTGACCGGGTGCGGAGAGGGTGATGCCGGTGACCGTGCGGGGATCGAATTCGAGGATGCGGGCGTCGCGCAAAGAGGCTTGGGCCTGCTGCAAATTTTCGAGCAATTTGGGCGGCACGGCGGTGATGAAGACGACCGGTTTATCTTCAATTTTGGCGTAATACAAAATGGGGCGCGGGGTGGTATCGCCCTCGCTGCGGGGAGCCGTCACGCCGCCGGCGACAGGCAGCCCAAGCAACAGAATTTCGCGCCGAGCATTGCCTTCGAGGGTGACACTGAGAGTGGGCGTGGAAAGGCCGGTGAGGGCCGGATCAGTTTCTTGGCGGGTTTCGAGGAATTTCTGCGCCTGTAAGGCATTCAGCGAGTTGATGGTGGTCTCGACCGCGTTTTTGTTGGCGCGGGCGAGGATGGGGGTCTCGAAGGTCCAGCGTTCACCTTCGCGGCGCAGGCGGACTTTCGAGGTGGTTGTCAGACTGAGGGAGCGAACTTCGAAAACTGGAATACTGAAGATTGATTCAGTACGCAGTCGATCGAGCGATAAGCCGAGACTGTCGAGGAGACTGCTGCCGACCACATGGATGGTTTTTCCATCGGGCGAGAGCAAATAGAGCCGGCTCCCCACTTTGGTGGTGTCACCGACTTTGGTTTCGTAGCTTTTCCCGCCCGAGGTGGTGAAGGTAAAAGTCATCGCCGGATTTGTGAGTCCGAAATCGGCGAGGGTCTGTCCACTGGCCGCCAGATCAGCCACGGCAAAACTGGTTTCATGATTGAGGTGCTGGAGTTCGCTGATGATTCCGGCGATGGCATTGGGGTTGGCCGGCCATTCATAGGGCTTGGTGATCTTCCATTTGCCGTCGTGCGGGTCTTTCTCCATCAACAGGGCTGTGCCACTCCGATCCTTGCGAGCAAACGAATCGATGGACGCAACCTCGGAAGGGAAGACGTTATTCCCGTGGGGGCGGATGGTGTCATTCCCTTCGAATTTGGAGATGTAATAGAACAGAACAACGTTCAGGAAAAGGAGGACGAGAGTGACTTTGGTGCGCATGGGAGGAAAAGGGCTGAAAGGCTGAATAACTTAAGGGCTGAAGCAGGGGCGATGAGTTTGAGGTCTGGGTTCTGGGATGTGAACTGGGAGTTGATCGGTGATGCGATTTCTTCGATCAGTTTTTCAGCTGTTCAGTCCTTCAGCATTTTGATTAATGGCGGCGGGTCCAGTAGACGATAAAACCGAGCAAGGCGACGGCGCCCGGCACGATCAGCAGCAAGCCGAGACGGAGTTGATCGAGTTGCTCCTGCGACAGGGTCAGTTGGAAGCGTTCGATGGGGCGCGCGGGGATATTGAGCTGGGTATCGCGATCAACACACCAGTTGATTGTGGCCAGAAAGAGGTTGAGATTCCCGACGTTGATAATGCGATTGTTGGTCACGACATCGGAGGTGCCGAAAACGGCCAGTCGTCCGCCGCGAATACTGAGAGGGAGATTGTTAGCGGGCTTGAGGCGTTCTGAAACGGTCAATACTCCCAAACCGTTTTTATTGCGCAGATCTTCTCCCTGCGTGAATTCGGCCTTGGTGTTGCGCAGGCGATGGAGGCGATAGCTGGTTTCACCCCAAGCAGTCGCACTCGTGTTGATGAGCGTATTGACGGTTAATCCATCATCTTTGGGTCGTCCGATATCCTCGATTACCACGCGGGAGGGTCCGACCACGACGGGCAATACATTGTTGATGAGGTTCTGGGTGATGGGGTGAGGGAGAAAGTGCCAGAGCCGAAGATTCTCATTTTCATCCTGTTCCTGCGGGCTGTTATCAAAAATTTGATTATCATAGACGGTAATGCCCCAGTCGAAGATCAAGGCATCCAGTCCGTGCGGCCGGTAAGGGTCGATCATCAGAATGATTCGTCCCGCGCGGGTTTGCAGGTAATTCCGGAAGGACTCTTCTTCGGCAAGAGTGCAACGGCCGCGCTGTCCGGCAATGATGATCAAGGCGGCATCATCCGGTACTTTATGCGTCAGGGAAAGATCCAAGGTCGCGAGTTCGAAATTACGGATGTGCAATTCATCGCGGAGCATCGAGAGACCGCGTTCCCCCACATCATCGGGGCTGAGTTCGCCATGTCCTTGCAGGAAGTAGATTTTCTTTTTTTCAGGTGAGGAAACATCCAGAATTGCGGCCGTGAGTGCGGCTTCACCCCGGAAGGCCTCGCGTGTGTATTCTTTGCCCTTCTTCTTCGTCTGATAGAAATCTGCAGGCAGTAACACCCGGCGATGTTCGCCGCTCAGCAACAAAACGATGTTGGCGGTCTCAAGATTTAACTCCTCGGCCATTTTTCGGTTTTGATAAACATCCAGATATTCCACGTTGATCTTACCGCGATCATTGCGGGCCCCAGTGTAGCTGTACTCGCGGAGTAGGGCGCTGATGTCGCGAAAGGCTTGGGCGATCTCGGCGTTTTCGCGGTCTTCCGTAAGGGTCACGATGATCCGCACCGGCTGCTCCAGCTGGCTTAGGTAAGACAAAGTCTCCGGGGAGAGTGATTGGCGGTGGGTTTCACTCAGATCAAAACGCCAGGTGTGTTTCCGGGCGATATAGTTGAGTCCGGCAAAAAAAGTGACGAAAAGCACCGCCTGCAAAATCAGGTTGATCAGGCGGACCCAGCGGGCGGCGCGGAAGCTGTCGGCGAAGCGCATGAGGTTAGCTTTGGAGAAGTTTATACTCGACCCCGAGGATACTGAAGATGAGCGCCAGCGTGGCTCCACTCACATAGTAGATAATTTGTCGGGTATCGATGATGCCATTGGAGAAGTCGGCGAGATGCTGAAAAACCTGCATGGAATCCGCGGTGGACTTGAGCGTCCGCAAGGCTTCCTGGTTGAGAAATTGCGCAGTCGCCAGGTAGTTCAACCCGATGGTGAGACCGATCAAAATCACGCAGCAGATAATGGCCGCGACCGACTGACTGTTGGTGAGGGAGCTCGCGAAAATTCCGACTGCGACGTAAAGCAAACCACTGACGGCAATGAAGAGGTAACCGCCAATCAACGGCCCGGGTGCCATCAGCCTTGGATCGGGCGCATAATAGTGAAGAATGTAGTGAAAGCCCAAGGTCGAACCCCAGAGCAGCAAATACAACAGGTAGGACGCGAAGAATTTTCCGAGTACAACTTCGGTCGTTGAAACCGAAGTCGTGAGGAGTGTTTCCAGCGTGCCGAGGCGTCGTTCTTCGGCCAGCGAGCGCATGGTTAGCAACGGCACCATAAACCAGACGGGAATCCAAAATATCTGGAAGAATAACGTGGCGGGAGCGGTTTCCTGGGGAGATTTGGTGAATTCCTCGAGATTCGCCATGAAAAAGAAAGCCATGACCAACAGAAAAAGCACGGCGGCGATGTAGGTGCTGGCGCTATAAAGCAGAGAGCGGATCTCGTGCGAAATGATGGTGGAGAAATGGCGCATGGTTAGAATTTCGGCAAAGGAGCGCGGCCGATACCGTTGTTCGTAAGGTTGTCGGGTAAACGGGCGTCCCAACTGCGCCGGGTGGCCGCGAGGAATACATCTTCCAGCGATGGTTGAGTATTGCCGAAGGCGCGGACCCGGTAGCCGTTGGCCGGAAGAAATTGCAGAAGTTTCTCGCCCAGGTCGGTCTCCAATTCGGACGTGAGGGTGGCGACACAAAAACCATCGGGCGCACAATCACCGAGGGAGGCGAGCTTGAGCGTGGGATCGATTGCTTTGAGCAGGACGGGCAGCGCCAGGGGATCGCCGGCGAGTTCGACGCGATAGCTGATGTTGCCGAAAATCTGGTGGCGGAGTTCGGCGGGAGTGCCTTGGGCGACGATCCGGC
>JANYCF010000225.1 GCA_025360455.1 Opitutaceae bacterium
CGAGCACATCGGTGAAGGTGCCATCGCCGTTATTACGATAAAAATGATCCGGCGGCGCGAAATCACTGGCAATATAAAGATCGGGCCAGCCGTCGCCGTTGTAATCGAACCAAGTCGCGGAATGACCGTGGATCGGATCGCGCGACAAACCGGACTTCGCAGAAACATCCTCGAACGTGCCGTCTCCGCGATTGTGGTAGAGATGAGGTGCCTCGCCATCGGGCGAACGTTTCGCATCCGAGATATTGCACAGCACGAGCAAATCGAGTTTCCCGTCGCGGTCATAATCCTCGAACGCACCGACCACACTGCCCGAGACAAGATCGATGCCTGCCGCGTGGGCTGATTCCTTGAAATGTCCGTGCCCATCATTCAAGTAGAGCAAGTTTGGAGCGTTGAACCGGCAGACATAGATATCAAGAAAGCCATCGTTGTTGACGTCAGCCATCGTCACGCCGGTTTTCCAACCCACGCCATTGGCCGCGGCAGGACCGGCGACGCCGGCGGCTTCGGTGATGTCGACAAATTTAAACGGGGCGACCTGACGATAAAGCACGCTGGGCCGCGTTTTGTTCGCGATGAATATTTCCATCATGCCGTCACCGTCGATATCACCGATGGCGATGCCGGAGCCGATCGCACCTGTGGAAAACTCCTGGAAGCGGGTGGTCCACATCGCAGGATCATCATAAGGATTGAGCGCGACGAGCCCTGACTCTTCCGCCGGGATGGCGGTGAAAGTCATCTTCTCCCCCGTGCCGCTTTTCTTCGCGAAGGGAAATGCCTTAAAGGCCGAAGGTGCCGCCGCATTCAACGAGAGGATAGCGGTAACGAGTGCGGTCACGAGTAAGAGGAAGCGTTTGCTAGTCATAGGAGTGTTGGTCTAGAGGTGAAGCTCCTCTCCCGGACGAGAGGAGCAACGACGCACGCACCTTAGCGGCCGGACCAACCCACGACTGTGCTAATCTTGTTTTAACCTGTGCACATCTTGAGCCGAGGGATGAACCGCTCCTAACGCGGGGCGAAGTGCACCAGTGAAGGCAGATGCATCCGTTGCACCAACCACCATAAAGGCATATCCGTCCTGACGATTGGGCCCTTCGTCAGGACATTCATAACGAGCCTCGCGTGCCCGCCCTACTCACGCAGCGGCGACGTTATGGAATAGCGAAGGGAGCGCCGATCACTGCTTCGGCAGGAGATTCTTCGCGAGGAACGCCTCAATGCGAGTATAGAGCTCCACCTCATTGTCGAGATGGGCCATGCCGTGGCCTTCTTCGCTGACGATAAGTTTTTCGTACGGTACGTGATATTTTTCCAAATCGGAAATCAGCCGTTTCGACTGTTGGATTTCTACCGTTCGGTCCTCCTTGCCTCCAGCAACAAAGACCGGGACGCGGATCTTGTCCACATGCCGCCCGGGCGAGATGGCGGCGAATTTTTCCGGGTTTTTCTTTGGATCGCCCAATTTCCTGATCATACGCCCATAATAGGGCAGTTCGTACTGGTCGTATTTTTCACTCTGGATTTGCATTTCGTAATCGAAGACCCCGGCAATAGTGACCGCACAGCGATAGAGCGCCGGCTCATTCACCACGCCGGAGATGGCGAGATAGCCACCGAAGGAACCACCCACGATAGCAATCCGCCCGCCATCAATCAAACCCGATGCGATTATTGATTTCGTGGCGTCAGTCACATCATCATGCATTTTCCTGAAATCCCATTCGTCTTCCTCGGGAAACATCCAGTTATAACCGGTAGAACCGCGGTAATTCGGTTGCAGCACGGCGTAACCACGACTGGCCAGAAACTGGGCATGACTATCAAAACCCCACGTATCCCTCACCCACGGCCCGCCGTGCGGCATGACAACCAGTGGCGGCGGATTTGTTTTCGACGCCCCCGCCGGAAGAGTCAAATACGCATCCAAATGCCGGCCGTCGCGAGTTTTGAATTTCACGATGTTCATCGATTGCATCCGCTTGGGATCAATCCACGGTGCGGAATTTTTGATGAGCCCAACGGTGTGTTTTTCCAAATCGACCCAATAGTAAATCGACGGCTGCCGGTCCGAAAAAGTGGCGACAAGAAACAGATTTCCCGCCTCGTTGCTCCCGTATATCCGTGCGACTAGACCCGGGAAAAAGCCGTCGATAATTTTCTGCAAGTTCTTGTAATCCTCATTGAACCAGGCCACCCGAGGACCGTTTCGCTCAAAAATTGCGCCCAAAATTTCTTGGGTCACCGGACTGCGATATAACCATCCGTCAAAGTCATAGGCTTGGTCCTGTAACAACACGTCACCGAGCTGCCCTGTGGCCGCATCCATCAGCTGCAAAGCACGAGGTTTCCCCTCTTGGCGAGGCCCAACCACCACCAACTGTCCGGGGGCATCACCACAACCCTGCACGTCAATATGATCCAAATCCACCGGACATTTTTTCCATTGTCCCTCGACCAATTGCTGCATCGCCAGTTCACCTTTATTGGCGGTAAAACTGTAGGCGAGCTTCCCTTCTCGATCAGCCAGATTCCAGTAAGTCAGCCCGCCAGATGCCACAGGGAAACGATCAACAATATGTTTTTCATTATTATCACGGACATCCATCAAATCAGACCAATTACCACCGGCTACCCCCAAGTTGGCAACTTTGCCGGTCTTAATATCGGTATTGATCACCGCGACTCCCCCATCTTGTCCGGTCTCAAAATCATACCGATTCCAGACCAAGGGACGCAGTCGGTTTTTCGGCGGTATCGCAATCACACTGGTCCCATAATATTGGACTAACGGATACGCGCGGTCGAGTTGACCAACCTCCGCGGCGAGCAGGCCGAGTCCGGAGCGTTTCTTCGCCGCGAGATTGAAGATCAATCGTTGGTCATTGAGCCATTTCACATAATAAATGTCCTTGTCGCCGATTCCGCCGAGCGTCTCCATCTTCTGAGTCTTCAATTCAAACACCAAAAGCTGATGCTGGTCTTCGGCGACGGTAATGAGCGCCGCAATGTGCGTACCCGAGGGATTCAATTGCGGTTGTGACAACAACAGCGGACGGAAGAAGTCCATCGCCGGGATCGGTTCATTATCCGGCACCGGCGTGATGCGCTTTAAGTCAAATTTGCCAGCGAAGGCACTCGTAGTGACCAAAATACTCAACGCGAGAACTGTCGCCAATTCCAATACAGGTGATTGATCAGGTCGTCTCATAGGGAGGGGGAGGAAAATGGGATCAACACGATCACATTTATCGCAAAATCATCAGGACGGATCGCTTAAGGCAAGTTTTGATTCTTGTCCCCGCGCTCTTTCAACCAATCAGGCAGCTCAGCGTCACCACGCCTAACAACAGCGCGAATCCGACCATCGATTCACTTCTTCGGCGTAAGATTTTTTGCAAGGAATACCAAGATGCGGTCATAGAGCTCGACCTCATTTTTGAGGTGCGCCATGCCATGGGCCTCATCACTGATAAAAAGTTTTTCGTACGGGACATCATGCTTTTTGAGCGCAGAAATCAGGCGTTCGGATTGTTCGATTTCCACGGTCCAATCCTCTTTGCCTGCGGCAACAAAAACCGGAACCCGGATGTTTTGGATGAAATTAATCGGGGACATGACGAAAAACTTCTCTTTTTCGTTTTTCGGGTTTCCGAGTTTTTTGATCATTCTTGCATAGTAAGGCACATCGAATTGGCCGCTTTTTTCGCCTAGCACCTTCAGCTCCCAATCAAAAACACCGGCAATGGTAACCGCGCACCGATACAGGGAAGGCTCATGGGCCACCCCGGCTACGGCTAGATAGCCGCCGAAGGAAGCGCCCATGATGGCAATCCGGTCCTGATCAATCAGACCACTGGTCATGACCATCTTGGTGGCGTCGGTCACATCCTCCTGCATTTTTACGAAATTCCATTCGTCCTCCCGGGGAAACATCCAGTTGTAACCCGTGGAGCCGCGATAATTCGGTTGGAGAACAGCATAACCGTGAGCGGCCAGAAACTGAACTTCACCATCAAATCCCCAGGTGTCGCGAACCCAAGGCCCCCCGTGGCATAAGACGACGAGTGGAACGGGATTGGCCTTGGTTGCGCCGGCGGGGAGGGTCAGATAAGCATCGAGTTGACGTCCATCACGGGTTTTGAACTTGATAATGTTCATCGGCTGCATGCGCTGCGGGTCGATCCACGGTGCAGAATTTTTAAACATGCCCGCATCGCGGGTTTCCAGATTCACCCAGTGATAAATCACCGGCTGTTTATCCGAATAGGTGGAAACGAGAAAAATCCGTTGCTCAACGTCACTGCCATGCAGCTGGACGACCAAGCCAGGAAACATGCGGTCGAGTACTTTTTGCAAGCCACGATACTCTTCACTGAACCATACGGTCCGAGGTCCATCCCGATGAAATATCGCCCCCAACACATCCCCGGTGCCGGGATGACGATAAAGCCAACCGGTGAAATCATAGGCTTTGTCTTGCAGGACCACCTCACCCAATTCGCCCGTGGCAGGCGTCATGAGTTGCAGCGCGCGAGGTTTATCAGGCAAGTGAGGTCCTTCGATAAACACCTGACCGGCTGCATTGCCCGCTCCCACCACATCAACATCCTCCAAGTCGACCGGAGTCATGATCCATTTCTTCCCTTCCAATCGCTGAAACTGCAATTTCTCCTTTTGGAAGGTGTAAGCGTAAGCGAGCTCCCCTTCTTTGTCGGAAAGATAGCCAAATGTCACACCCACGGACGGTAATTCATAAAATTCCTTATAGTGTCGTTCATTGTTTTTGAGCGCCGCCATCGCCTGCTCATAGGTATCATTGCGATGGGCGCGATTGGCATTTCGATGACTTAAGTCCGAAACCTTACCGGAATTTAAAGTGGTATTCACTGAGCACACCCCTTGATCTTTATAGCTATCGATATCCCCACGAATCCACACCAGTGGTTCCAAACGATTTTTAAGCCGGATAGAAACCAACGATGACCCGGCGTATTGCAGAATGGGATAGGGGAAATCGAACTTACCCACATTGGTGGCCATCAATCCAAGGCCGTACAATTTCTGGGCTGAGAGACCAAAGATCAATCGCGAGTCATTCAACCATTTGGCATAATAAATATCAATATCGCCGGGCCAACTGATCGACTCAATTTTCTGAGTTTTGATATCATAGACCATCAACAGATGCTTGTCCTCGCCGGCTGTAATGCGCGCTAAGATGTGAGTCCCAGAAGAATTCAGTTCCGGCTGGGTCAGAATCCTTGGCCGAAAGAAATCATAGGTCGGGATGGGCTCATTGGCCGGAACCGGAACAACCCGTTCGAGATCGAATTTCGACTCCGCTTGGACAATGACACCCACGGAGAGCATCAAGAATGAAAGCAAATATTTTTGCATGAGGGGTAGGAGACGTGTGATCAACGCGATCACATGGCAGGACAAGCCATCAGGGCGGATCAATTCCGGCAAGAGTCGATTGGCGGACACTCGCTACTTTAACAGCTCACGCAGGTCAGCGAGACCCAGCTTGGCCGAGGTGGCATCGCTGGCTTCGAAAACATCCGCGAGCAGGGCGCGCTTGGCGTCCTGTAAGGCCATGACTTTTTCTTCGACCGTGCCGGCGCAGATTAATTTGTAACTGGTGACCACTCTGGTCTGGCCGATGCGGTGGGCGCGATCCGTCGCTTGCGCTTCGGCGGCGGGATTCCACCACGGATCGAAATGCACGACGACGTCCGCACCGGTGAGATTCAGGCCGGTGCCACCGGCTTTGAGCGATATGAGAAACACGGGGACGCCCGCGTCATTTTGAAAACGATCCACTTCCGCTTGACGCGCCTTCGGGGTCATCGAGCCGTCGAGATAACAATACGCCACGCCTTCGCTATCCAATTCCTCGCGAAGCAATCCGAGCAGCGAGGTAAACTGCGAGAAGACGAGCATGCGGTGGCCTTCATCGATGCTCTCGGCGAGCAGTTCACGGAACGCATCGAGCTTCGCGGAATCGGGGTAAGGCGGGTTAGTTTGGGGGCAAGGCGTGACCGCTGGGACCGCCGTGTTGTCGAATGCGCAGGGCAAATCGCGGCGCGCCCAGCGGTCACGCCCTACCTCAACGAGGCGCGGATCGCAGCAGATCTGGCGGAGGCGGAGCAACTGGGTGAGCGTGGCGAGGCGCAGATTATTTTCTGAGGCCCCTTTGGCGGCAAGATCGAGCATCTCGCGCTCGGAATCTTCCTGCATTTTTCGGTACAGCGACGACTGGGCCGCCGTCGGTTCACAATAAATAATCTGCTCAATCTTCTCCGGCAGCTCGGGCGCGACGGCGAGTTTGGTGCGGCGTAAGATATAGGGAGCGGTCCGGGTGCGCAATTGCTCGTCGTGCCACGTGCGTTCCTCGCGTTTTAAACCAGGGGGAACCTTGGGCAGAAACCCCGGCATCAAAAATTCAAAGAGGGAACGGAGATCGTCCAGTGAGTTTTCCAGCGGCGTGCCGGTGAGAAGGAAACGACCGTGGCCGCGCAAGCGCCGCAAAGATTGGGCTGCCTGCGTACGACGGTTTTTCAGATGCTGGGCCTCGTCGGCGAGGATCAGATCGAGCTCCACGCCCCCGAACAACTCCCCGTCGCGGGCGAGCGTGCCGTAGGATGTGATGATAAGATCGTGCGCGGCAAAATCTGCGGCAGTGAGCCGGCTCGCGCCATGATGGACGAAGACGCGCAGTTCGGGCGTGAAACGCGCGGCTTCACGGCGCCAGTTTTCCACGAGCGAGGCAGGGCAGACGACGAGCGAGGGTAACGCGGCACGGAGCGGCCGACCCGTGGCCCGCGGCTCACCAGGGACGGTTCGCCCTACCTTCAAGGCAGACAAGAGCGCGAGGGCTTGGAGCGTTTTGCCGAGGCCCATCTCGTCGGCGAGGATGCCGCCGAGTTCCTGTCGATAGAGATGCCAAAGCCAGGCGGCTCCGAGTTTTTGATAGGGCCGGAGAATCTTTTCCAGCGCACTCGGCATGGGCGCGGGCGGCAAAGCGGTGAGATTGCGCAGCGCTGTGCTGCGATCACGCCAGGTAGCGGGGGCTTGAAAATGCGGCGCGAGTTCTTCGAGCAGATCGGTCACTTCGGTCGCGCGGGACTTCGCCACGCGATGCCGACGTGATGCGCCCCCTGCCCCGGCGGGATCTCCGGCGAGCGTTCGATGCGCGGCCTCGATTTTGGCGAGTCGGGTGGAGTCGATCAGATAAATATTTTTTCCGTCCTCCACGTAACCACGCCCGGTAGCGACGGCTTCGCGCAATTGCGTATCGGTGGCGGCACCGGCTTTGAGACCGAGTGAAACATCGTAGCCGTCAGCCTGCTCGATCACTTCAGCCGCGGTCTCCGCCGTTTTGAGATGAGCGGTATTCCGCGAAAAGTTGTCGGTGAATTCGGCGCCGAAACGGCCGCGCAATTCCGCGCCAAAAGTGGCGAGAATATTGAGGACCTTATGGCGATCACGCAGCCACCATTTGCGCGTGAGGGGATCGAGGGAGAAACGGTGCAGTCGCAAAAACTCCAGCGCCGCATCGTAGCCGGCGGATTCCCGTGAGGGCAATGTGATGGCGAGATAGTGCTCGGAGCCATCAATTAAAAGTGGTGCCGGGGGTTCATGGTGCGGCACTGACTTAGAGGATACGGGACGTATCGACGGTGGAGGAGCCGAAGCAGGAACAGTTTTTTCGCCGAGGTATTCACTGACCCCCGACAATTCGCGGCCGTCCCATGCTAGTGGAACTTGGGGCACATTGCTCAAAAAGAAAACGGACTGGCCGGGTAATGCCGCGATCAACTCCCGCAGTTGAGACCGCTTGAAAGGCACAAAAGAAACTGGCTGGGGCTTCACGCCCATGCGTTGCAAGACTGCCAGAGCAGGCATCAGTGCGGGTGGCGGAGCGGCGACCAGATCGAGCTCGATCCGCACCGCAATGGCATCGCGCGAGGCGGCACCGGGGAGATTGGGGGGCAGGAGCAGACGAAGCATAGGGGAAGCGAGCTATCGGGTCGGTTGCCTGCTCACGGCGCAACGAGGAAATACGACGACGCAAAAAGTCCGGACAGCGTGAAACACACGATAAACCGACGGCGTGGCGCGGCTGATCTACAGCGCGCCAGAAGCTGCGGCCCACGAGCGCATCCATTCCCGCACCAAGCGTCCGGAGGTGGTAAGATCATCCTCCACCCAATGTCCCTGCACCGAGGTGCCGGGTTTCACGATCGAAGCGGCTTCATCCTTGTCCGATACCGCCCAATTGCAGTGACTCAAACCCCACTGTTGCATAAAATCCATCCATTCACGGACGGAAGCTTCGTCCACATCGCCATTGCCATCGGCATTACAGGTGCCCCATTCCGTCACGAAAAGAGGCAGTCCTTTATGGAGCGCTTTGAGTGCCTTGTCGCGCAGCCATTGTTTGTGGGTGCCGGCATAAAAATGAAGACTGTACGCGATGTTCTTGGCCTTGATCGGATCGTCCGCGACCACATCCACATCCTGCGACCAAGTCGGTGAACCGACGATAATCATATTGTCCGGATCAATGGCGCGAATCGCCGCGACGACTTTTTCCGCATATGGCTTCACGTCATTCGGCCAAGTGACGTCCTGCATCGGTTCATTGAAAATCTCATAGAGTACATTCGGATATTTACCGTACTTGCGCGCCATAGTCTCGAAGAAGGCCACGGCTTGAGCGGTGTGTTGGTGGGCGTGGTGATCATGCCAGTCGATGATTACGTAGAGATCAGCGGCGATGGCGGCTTCAACCAAAGTGCAAATGCGCGCCTGCTCCTCCTGGGGGTGTTCGAGGTACCCGCCGCCTTCAACGCCCATGGCGGCGCGAACTAGGGAAGCCTTCCAATCCAATTTCAGCCATTTGACAACCTCCGCGCTGTAGAAATGACTTTGCCACTGACTCCAGAAAAAACTGTTACCGGCCAGACTGACGGGCAGCCCCTGCTCGCCCACAATCCGGTTACCGACGGTATAAAGCCGACCGTGCCGTCTCACCGATCCAAGGGACGCCGTAAAATCGAGCGGCAGAATAACGGGCTGTCCGGCCACTGACGTTTGCGGCGCGGCGGGAGCGACCGCTGAACTCTTGATCACCGCCGGAGAAGCGCCGTCCGGGCTGGAAGATCTTGCGGTAGGCTGCGCCGACGGGGACGGTTGAGCCGCGTCCTTCGAGCCGAATTTCCAGGTGGCACAACCAGCAATTAATAAAGGCAGTCCGAGGACGAACAGAAGACGGGAGAGTTTCATTGTGGGCCGAAGATAATTTCAATATGAGCACCACTTACTCCCCGATGGCAATCCACGGTTGCGAGATACTTTTTAATAGCCGGTAAAGAATTTCGCATCAGGTCGTAATCCTGACAAAACAGTCCGCCAAGCGAGACCCCGTTTCCGCCGGCCTCAGCCGCGAAACATCAGGGCTCGACAACCACCGGCAACCCAACGGAGACGAGTTTGAGGAGCGCTTGCGCATCCCAGTTGGCGAGACGGAAACAACCATGCGATTCAGTGCGACCGACTTTTTCCGGATCAGGAGTGCCATGAATGCCATAGCCCGGCCGGTCGAGGCCGATCCACGCCAGACCGACGGGATTATTCGGGCCAGGCGGAATAATGAGTTTACGACCCAATTCCTTGGCCTCTTCCGATTCAGGAAACACTTCGGGGTCGAACGTATAATTGGGATTGGGAATGATGACTGTCACATGCAACTCACCCACCGGCCGTTTTTCAACATTCCGGGCGATGCTCACGGGGAAATGCGCAATGATCCGCCCCGTATCATCCGTGGCTTCCAACACATGATCCGCCAGCCGCACATGCAACCGCGAGGCTTTCGTCGGCGAAATGAATAATCCCACGTCAGGAACTTGGATGGTGACGCCCGGCAAAACATTATCCCAATCCACTCCCGGATTGAGTTTGAGGAGAAATTTAGGACTCGCGTGGTAGCGTTCGGCCGCGAATTCGAGTGCGGTGGCATAAGCCAGAGTCGATTGCTCGGATTTATCCAACCACGTCACCGAGACGGGCTGAAGTTGGGCCAGTTCCTCACTGCTAAACGTGTGCTGTGTCATTGCCGGTGCGCTCAAAAGTAGAACCGCACGGGTGGCTTTATCGAGATCCCCCGTCTCGCGCAGTCCTTCGTTTTGCTGGAACGCCCGCAAAGCCGCCGCAGATTGGAGGCCCCGCACGCCATCTATCGAGCCACTGGAAAACCCGCGACGAGCCAGCTCCACCTGCATCTCCAGCCAATCGCGAACCGGTTCAGCTGCCGCAACGGGCGGTTCCGCCGGATTCGCTTCAACCGGCTCGGACTCAACCGGACTCTCGGCGGCATCGCTCTCCGCCGGCAAAGCAGGCGTGTCTTCCGGCCGACCAGAGGGCGCGGGCTCAGATTGCGCGCAAAGGGAGGCGTGCAGGCAGAGCGCCAGCAACAAGAAGAACCCACGATTCATACGAAACGAAAGCATCAGGGGCTCAAGTTGGTGGTTTTCATGCAAATGAAAACGCAGAAATTCACCCGCGTTTAACCGCCAACTGCTAAAAATAAATATCTCGAGGGAAAAGCCAGCAGTTAAACCTCCATCGCACCCGCGATTCCTCCCTTTCGCGAACCGAGGATAAAGCCACCCCATCCGTGATCGCCCACCCATCAAAGGCCTCCTTAATCTTGTGCTGTTTTTCCGGATTGCGACTCCCGGGATGTCCTCGCACGAATAGAGTTCAAACATGACGCCACCCTTGGGTAAACTTTCCCGTGATCACCTCGCCAGCGTGCGCGCTCATTATGAAGCTGACAACGCCAAGCCTACAACCGCTGGCCGCAGTTATCGGCGATTGCTGGCCCATTATTACAATCTCCTGATCCCAGCCGAATCTTCCGTGCTGGAGATTGGTTGCGGGGATGGCGAACTGCTCGCCCAAATCCACGCCAAAAGCAAAACGGGCATTGATCTCTCGGAAAAACAAATCGCCTTGGCGCAAGCGCGGATGCCGGAGGGGACGTTCTACGTGCAAGCGGGCGAACTCCTCCGCCTGCCCTCCACCTACGATGTAATCATTGTATCGGAAACGCTCAATTCTTCGGCTGACGGGCAACTGTTGCTCGAACGACTCGCCACTGTCGCCACTCCGCAGACCCGACTGCTGATTAATTTTCACAACAATATCTGGCACCCGATTTTCACGCTCGCCAATGCCCTAGGCCTGAGAAAGCCACCCCCGGCCACCAGTTGGCTATCCACCAAAGACGTTGAAAATCTCCTCGAGCTTTCCCAGTGGGAAATCATCAAGAATCAGGCCCGCATCCTCTGGCCCGTTGGCACCCCGCTGATCGCCCCTTTGTTCAATCGCTGGTTGGCGCCGCTGCTGCCTTCGTTCGGCTTTGCCGTGTTCAATATTGCCCGACTCCGGCCGGCCGCGATCCCATTAACGCTGTCCGTTTCCGTCATTATTCCTGCGCGCAATGAAGCAGGCAACATCGAGGCCGCCGTGTTACGCACCCCCGCCATGGGCGCATTTACCGAACTCATTTTTGTGGAAGGCCATTCCCGCGACAATACCTGGGCCGAAATCGAACGGGTCCGTTCCGCCTACCCGCAACGCCGGATCTCCGCTCTCCGCCAAACCGGCCAGGGCAAAGGCAATGCGGTACGCGAAGGCTTTGCGGTCGCCCAAGGCGACGTCCTCATGATTCTCGATGCCGACCTGACCATGCCACCCGAGGAACTCCCAAAATTCTACGACGCGATTGCCAGCGGCAAAGCAGAGTTCGCCAACGGCTCCCGCTTGGTCTACCCGATGGAAAAAGGCGCCATGCAATTTCTCAACATGGTCGCGAATCAGTTTTTCGGACTAGCCTTCTCGTGGCTGCTGGGACAACGCATCAAGGATACACTCTGCGGCACGAAAGTACTGCGTCGCTCGCATTACCTGACCATCGCCGCCAATCGCGCTTACTTCGGAGATTTCGATCCCTTCGGGGATTTCGATCTGCTCTTCGGGGCGGACAAACTGAACCTCAAGATCAGGGATATCCCCATTCGTTACCGGGAGCGCACGTACGGCTCGACCAACATCCAACGCTGGAAGCACGGTGCGCTCCTTTTCCGCATGCTCGCCTTTGCCGCCCGAAAACTGAAATTCATCTGAGTCCCAGCAGCCCCTCTCTTTACCCGAAACTATTTCGCCCGATCGCAACCGGGCTGAAAGCGCGGTTCTCCTTTGCTCCGCGATTTTTTGCCGCCCGGATGATCCTCTTCCTGAAAAAATTCAAACCGAGCTCATGCATCCAGTCGCGTTCGTGAACCGAGAGCGCACCCGCTCGGTTTTAACCGGATGCAAGCCTACGCCCGACCAAATCAGGCATGGGGCGATCCACGTTTATCGTGAAAAGGGGAGCAGAAGATAAATGGCGAGTGTTGTTGCGCAGATGTTCACTATTTTTTGGCATCGTTTTTCGCATAATTTCGCCTAGCCTATGCCATTATGCGTAACGGGGCGGTATCGCCGACCACTTTCATTCCCGCCAAAATATCCTGCGCCCGTCCGGCCGAAGCAACGTGCCCTTTTTGCGGACAAGCCAATACCCAAAACTGGGCCGCCACCCGAAGTGAGGATGGAACCCTATACCAAACCGAACGGTGCCAAACGTGCGGCACCGTGTTCCTTTGGCCCTCACCTTCGGCAGCCCAATTAGCGCAAGCCTACACCACAAACTATTATGGCGAGGGAGAAACAAAATTCAATCCTTACATCGAGCGCCTGCGCAACGCCTGCGCGAATCTACGGGTCAAAAAGCTCACGAACGGATTACCAGCGGACGCCACCATCATGGATGTCGGCTGCGGCGACGGACGCCTGCTGCGAAATTTCAAGCGAACTGGCTTCCGGAAACTCCATGGGATAGAGCTACCCGGCCGCGCCGCCGAACGCACGGCCACGATTCCCGATATCACTCTTCATCTGGGCACGCTCGCTTCGGTGGAATTACCTGCGGCTAATTTCGATCTCATCACTTTGGTTCATGTTTATGAACACTTGCCCGCACCACTTGACACTCTCGATCAACTCGCCCGCTTGATCAAACCCGGCGGCAGACTTTTTTTGGCGTTTCCTAATATTAGCAGCTGGCAAGCCCGCTTCGCTGGAGGCCACTGGTTTCATTTGGACCCTCCGCGGCATCTGACCCTCGTCCCTCCCCAAGCCGTCATTTCCTATCTAAAAGCCAAAGGATTCAAACTCTTAAGCGAACGCCATCTCTGTTTGGAGCAAAACACCTATGGCTGGATCCAAAGCGCACTCAACCGTTACGACAGCCAGCGCAATTTTCTCTACGAGCGATTGAAACGAAACCGCACCTATTTACCCGACCGGAGTGCAGGAAGTTTCGCCCTACACGCTGGTCTGGGCGGATTACTCCTTTTCCCCTCGCTGCTTGCCGATGGTGTTTCTGCCCTAGCCAAGGCCGGAGCCACCGTTGAGTTAATGTTCGAACAAACCTCACCCCACTAGAGTTCGTTATGTATCGTGATAAAAAAATCATTGTGGTCATGCCGGCGTATAATGCCGCGAAGACCCTAAAATCCACCTACGACGAAGTAGTCGATCAAGGCATTGTCGATGAAGTCATACTTGTCGATGATGGCAGTCGTGATGACACGGTGGCCCTCGCCCGTAATCTTCCCAATGTCACCGTGCATGTGCATGACCGAAATCGCGGGTATGGCGGCAATCAAAAAACTTGTTACCGCCTCGCCCTGGAAAAGGGCGCGGACATCGTGATCATGGTTCATCCCGATTATCAGTATACCCCAAAATTGATCCCGGCCTTGGCCAGCATGATCGCCAATGGGCTGCATGAATTCGTAATTGGCTCTCGTATTCTTGGCGGTTATGCACTGATGGGGGGCATGCCTTGGTGGAAATATATCGCCAACCGCTTTCTTACCGTCGCGCAAAACGTACTCATGGGCGCAAAACTTTCAGAATACCACACCGGCTATCGCGCCTATTCCCGCTCGATGTTGGAATCGATGAACTTCGACAACATGTCCGATGATTTTATCTTCGACAATCAGTTCATCGCCCAAGCCGTCTGGAAAGGGTACACGATCGGTGAAGTCAGTTGCCCCACGAAATATTTCGCCGAAGCCTCCTCCATCAATTTCTGGCGCAGTTCTATCTACGGGGTAGGTTGCCTGCGCGTCAGCCTGCAATTCCGTTGGGCCAAGATCCGCCGTTCCCGACCGCCCTTTATCGCCAGGTAAGGCAAGAGACTCAAACGCCCCACCCTTTGCGACTCAATCCCCCAACTGAGAAAATCCTGGTCGACTTTCTGTTGATCACTTTGGCGATATTCATTCCTTATCATCAGGTCGCCCAACATACCTTTACTGATTATGATGATGGGGCCTACCTATTTCGAAATAGTCATATTGGCCTCGGGTTGACCTGGGATAACCTGGTTTGGGCTTTTACTGATACCGACACCGCCAACTGGTATCCGCTCACCTGGATCTCCCACCTCGTTGACCACGAGTTATTCGGTGCACATCCAGGAGGCTATCTACTCATGAATGTAGCCTGGCACACTTTGGCGGCCTGCTTGTGCTACCTTGCTTTCTTTCGATGCACCAAAAGCCGGATTTTCGCCCTGACTGTTGCCCTCATTTTTGCCCTCCATCCAGTCAATGTCGAAAACGTCGCCTGGGCCTCCGAACGCAAAAGCATTCTCAATGCCGCCTTCTGGTTTGCGGCCATACTTGCCTATCTTGATTTCATCTCAACGAAGTCACTCCGAGCCTATGGCCTGACCCTCATATTCTTCATCTGCAGCTTAATGAGCAAGGCCATGAGCGTCACGCTGCCTTGCACCTTGGCTTTGATGCATTGTCTCTATCTCGTCTACCATCCGGCCTGGCCCAATCAGCCAGAGAAGAGCATCCTAGACTGGAAGCCCATCGTTCGGCCGATCCTGCCTTTGCTGTTCTTGTCCCTCTATTTTTCTGCGGTGACTGCGTCAGTTCAGACGATCGCCATGCCGGAAAATTTCTCTTTCTCGGCCAGGCTCGTTAACGCAATTATTTCCTATGAGCGCTATCTCGTGATGTTTTTTCATCCCACCGAATTAGCGTTTTATTATCCGCTACATTTTGACAAACTGTTGACGTTCCGATCGGCCATTCCAGCCCTACTCATTCTTGTCAGCCTTTCGAGTGTGACCCTATTGCTCATTCGCAAAAAGCCTCAACTGGCAATCGGTTGGTGCTGGTTTCTAGGTACCATGGTGCCCGCCATAGGGCTGGTGCAGGTGGGAGGGCAATCCCATGCTGATCGGTACTTATATATCCCCATGTTAGGGCTCGCGTTCTTATTTCCTGTACTGTTCGAGATGCTCGGCTCCCTAGGTGTCAGGATCAAAAACGTGATGATCGGTGTATCCCTTGCCGTGATGGGCGCATCCATGCTCATGGCCACCCAGATCCAAGTCTCCTACTGGAAAGATGGAGTGACACTATGCCTTCACTCCTTGGGCGTAACCGGGTATTGCTTCAACCCTGTGTTGAGCCTGAGCCAAACCTATACAAGAACCGGTCGGTTCGATGAATATTTTGCTTTTATCGATTCAACAATTGCGGCCGAAAACAATCCTTACATAAAAGGGATGTTGGCCACCATGAAAGCCAATGTGCTGTATACAATGGGAAAATACGCTGCTGCAGAAGAAACAGCCCAACGCGCAATCACGTGGGGTTCCCCAAACAAGGCGAGCTATGCTCTCGTGGCCCTATCCAGTTATGCTCTTGGCCACTCTGAAATGTCGGCGCAGTTTCTTGCAGCGGCAAGAGCAGCCCCGGAGCCGAGTAACGTGCAGAGCATGCTGTCTTTTCCTTTAAAGCCAAAACTGGACTGGCTCGAAATGAAGCTGAAAGAAAAAATACCCCTCAAAGCAGTACCGACGCAAAACAAGCAATGATTTCGCGCGTGAATTCTTTGAAATCCAATCAACGTAAAAGATGAACTTTACGCAGCAAGCCACAGGCTGTATGCGCTCCTTCCACTCCTCCGGCAAAATCCGAAGCAAGTAACCGCGCTCCTGTGTTCCAATGAGCCCAAATCTGCGGTCGTGCCTCCCACCCGTAAGTTAGTAGACCGCATTCGCCAACCTTATCAATGCCTTTGAAACATAAACTCCCGACCGAGAAGACCCTGATCGATTGTCTCCTCATCACTCTGGCGATCTTCATACCGTACCATCAGGTGGCGCAGCATACGTTCGTTGATTACGATGACGACGCGTATATCTTTCTAAATAATCATATCAACCATGGCATGACTTGGGACAATGTTATCTGGGCGTTCACTAATGTTGATCTTGCGAACTGGCATCCGCTTACCTGGATTTCCCACCTGATCGACCGGGAATTATTCGGGACACATCCTGGTGGCTATCTACTGATGAATGTCGCCTGGCACACGCTAGCTGCCTGCTTGTGTTATTTTGTCTTTCTCAAATGCACCAAGAGCCGGGTCTTTGCGATTACGGTCGCCCTGATTTTCGCCCTCCATCCAGTCAATGTTGAAAATGTCGCATGGGCGTCTGAGCGCAAAAGCCTGCTCAATGCCGTATTTTGGTTCGCCGCCCTCCTCTCCTATCTGGATTTCATCGAGACCAGATCGTTCAAGGGCTATGGTTGGACCGTCATCTTTTTCATCCTCAGTCTATTCTGCAAGGCCATGAGCGTCACTCTGCCCTGCTCATTGGTTTTAATACACTACCTGTATCTCGTTTATCATCCCTGCAAGGCAGGTGCGTCTGAGCCGAATCGGGCGACTTGGCGACAAGTTATTTTACCACCGATGCCCTTGCTGCTGCTCTCTTTTTATTTTTCGGTAATTACTAGCTCAGCCCAAAGCGTAGCAATGGTAGTCGATACGCCGCTGGCGAGCCGAGTCGTCAATAGCGTGTTATCGTACGAGCGCTATCTCGTGATGTTCTTTCATCCCACGGACCTGGCTTTTTTCTATCCACTTAATTTTGACTTAAACCCTGACTTCCGTAGCGCCGTGCCTGCATTGCTGGTTTTAGTGACTCTCTCAGTGAGCGCCTTGCTTCTCATGCGGAGGAAACCTCAACTATTGATTGGATGGTGCTGGTTTCTGGGCACTCTGGTCCCCGTGATCGGGCTGGTGCAAGCAGGAGGTCAATCCCATGCCGACCGCTATCTCTATATTCCCATGCTCGGCTTGGCCGTCATCTTGCCCACTCTCTTTGAGATGATCAATACACTGGGCGCTCGATTAAGGAGCCTTCTCTTTGGACTGTTCTTGGCGGGGTACAGTGCGGCCATGCTTGCCGCCACTCAAATCCAAGTGGGCTATTGGCAAGATGGGATCACGCTATGCCGACACTCCTTAGCGATTACAGGCTATGCGTTCAACCCCATGCTGAGTCTGAGTCGGACTTGTCTGCGCACTGAACATTACGATGAATTTTTCACTTACATCGACTCAAGTATGGCGACTGAAAAAAACATCTATAATCTGGGTGTCATGGCGATGCTGAAAGCGCATTTCCAATTTAATGTACACCGGTATGCTGATACCATAAAAACAGCCCAGTTGGCCATAAATCTCGGATTGGTGAATAAGGAGAGTTACGCCTTGATTGCTTTATCCTGTTATCGACTCGGTCAATTGGATGACGCCGCCAAGCATCTCGCCCTGTCCAAAAACGCCATTGAGCCCAATCAACAAAATATTCTGTTCACATTTCCCTTAAAAAAAGAAATGCTCTTGCTGGAAAAGGCGCTGCACG
>JANYCF010000248.1 GCA_025360455.1 Opitutaceae bacterium
CGAAAAACTCTCTTCCGCCCTCCGCAATCTTCGCGGCGTGGGTCAATTGTCCGAGGCCAACATGGCCGACGCCCTCAAGGAAGTCCGCGCCGCCCTCCTCGCCGCCGACGTCCATTTCAAGGTAGCCCGCGAATTCATCGACCGCGTCCAGACCGCGTGCAACGGCCAAGCCGTCCTGAAATCCGTCACCCCTGGCCAGCAGATCGTCAAAATCATCCACGACGAACTCGTCAGCCTCCTCGGCGAAGGCACCACCGAACTTAACGCCAAACACCCGCTCAAGATTCTGATGGTCGGTCTGCACGGCTCCGGTAAAACCACCTCCACCGCCAAGCTGGGCAAACTCCTAAAAAAACGCGGCAGCCGTCCCTTCGTCGCCGCGTGTGACGTCTATCGGCCGGCCGCCATCGACCAGCTCGAGATTCTCGCGAAACAGGAAGAGCTCGGCTTCTACTGCGACCGCATTTCCAAAGACGTTCCCGCCATTGCTAAGAAAGCCTTGGAAACCGCGCTGGCCACCAACGCCGATGTCATCATCTTCGACACCGCCGGCCGTCTCCAGATTGACCAAGACCTGATCGAGGAAGTAAAACGTCTCAGCGCCGTAGTACAGCCCGACGAAATTCTTCTCGTGGCCGACGGCGCCCTCGGCCAGGAAGCCGTCAACGTCGCCAAAGCTTTCCACGACGCCCTCCAACTCACCGGCTTGATTCTCACCAAGATGGACGGTGATGCTCGCGGCGGCGCGGCGCTCTCCATCAAGTCCGTCACCGGCGTCCCCATCAAGTTCACCGGCACCGGCGAAAAAACCGCCGACTTCGAAGTCTTCCATCCCGACCGTCTCGCCTCGCGCATTCTCGGCATGGGCGACGTCGTCTCGCTTGTTGAAAAAGCCCAGGAGAACATTGATCAGAAAGACGCTGAGCGCATGGCGGAGAAGATGCGCAAGGCCGATTTCAATCTCGAGGATTTCCTTTCGCAAATGCAGCAAGTGAAGAAGATGGGCTCGATTCAATCCATCATGGGCATGATGCCCGGCATGAGCGGCATGCAGATCCCCGACGACGCGGAGAATCAGATGAAGCGCACTGAGGCCATTATTTATTCGATGACACTGCAAGAACGCCGCAAGCCAGCCATCTTAAATGGCAACCGCCGCATTCGGATCGCGAAAGGAGCGGGGGTGAAAGTGCTCGAAGTGAATCAGCTCATGAAGCAATTCGAGCAGATGCAAAAAATGATGAAGATGATGAAAGGCGGAAATCAAAAAAAGATGATGCGCCAGATGGAGCAAATGAAAGCCCGCGGCGGCCTGCCGGGGTTCTAAACTGTAGGAGGTGCTTTATGCCCCGATTTTGCGTGCGACCTGTTGGAGTAAGCTTCGAGCAAAGTAATGACGTTGTTCCTTATTTCTTCATGTCGCACCTCAGTCATCATCAATCTTAAATTTAACCATCAGCGATATCCTGACCGCCATTGGCCTCCTTGTTTGTAAATCAACACCCGGTTCGAATCGCCATTTGATCGCCGCATCACGGGTAGTTTTTTCGAACTCCGGTTGAGAGGCTTTTATTGTCAAATTAGAAACCGTTCCAAGTTCAGTCACCGTAAAATCCAGTTTAGTTTCCCCATCCATTCCGTACCTCAGCATGACTGTTGGATATTCCGGAAGCTGCATCGTCAAAGGCAATGGCGACGTGCCCCGCGCCTGATCCAGATTCTCGATTTTCTTCCATCGCACAGAAGACTTGGCCCACCACCCCAAATCGCCGGCCACACCAGGATGCTTCAAAACTACCTGCTTAATTTCAGGAATAGCAGTATCGATTATCTCTGGACTCATCAGGGAATCACGTTCCATTGCCAGAAAAGGAGTAGGTTTATTCCCGTTATCTTTTGCATTGGGAAATATGAGCAAGCCCTGTCCGGTCTGAGGGTGGGTATCAAATGTGATATAGAGCACATATCCATCAACGTTCACCTCACTCCACAGTGGCCGCAGATAGGCGAGTGGTGAATCCGCTGTGAGATGAAATTGGTCGAACCCGACATTCTTGGTCTTTACTTTCGCGATCTCCGCCTTCGCGAAATCAATCAGCGCCTGCGGATCTTTGATCTCCGGCCAGACCAGCTCCCTCTTCACCGCCGGAGCGTCCGACTTCACGGGCACCACCTCCTCAGTCCGAACCGAGACCGTCGAGACGAGGCAAAGCACGAGCAATCCAGTGGGTAGTTTCATGGGAAAGGAAATAAGTGAACGATTGGGTTAGGAAGTGATACTCTGGCCCATTTCCCGATACAAGTGGTCAGGTGCAGGTAAAACTTTGTCAGCAATTGTCATGGCCCTAGCGATGGATGCGCTGATCGCTGCCGCGTATTTTCGGAATTGCACCTGACTGTTTGTGGGTAGGGCGAGGCGTCCCTGCCGAGCCGCGGATTAGTCGTAAGCTCGTAGAAACGTACCGCACAAACCCACCCGTCCCCTCGTTCCTATTCCATCCTAGAGCGCAACACCAGCGCCAGCTCCAGCAGCTTCGCGTGATCTTTCACTCCCTGGGCCGATTCCACGCCGCTGTTCACATCAATAAACTTTGCTCCGGTGGTGTTGATCGCCGCGATCACGTTCGCCGGTTTTAATCCGCCGGATAAAATCCATTTTTTCTGCGGCTGCAGCGTCTGGTGCCGCTGGAATTTCGACCAGTCGCCGGTTTCGCCCGTGCCGCCGAATTTTCCGGCCTGAAAGGTATCGAGTAGAAAAGTATCCGCGAGCGGTAGAATATCCACCGGCACATCCAATGTGGGCGGTAATTGCGGGACGAGCCAGAGTTTGGCGGGCTTTACCACTTCACTCCATTCCCGGATCCGCTCCACCGGGGTGCTCAACTTGAAGTGCACCTGAAAACAATCGAATCCCATCACCCCGAGCGCCGCCAGATCGACCGTGGACGGCTCGACCAACACCGCCACCTTTCTCCCAGCCGGCAACTGCGTTTTCATGGCATCAAAGTTCGTGGCGGAAATACAACGCGGTGAATTCGGATAAAAAATGAAGCCCAGATAATCCGCGCCAATCCCCACCGCCGCCTGCGCATCCGCCGCCGAGGTGATACCACACACTTTGAGTTGAAGGCCGTTAATCATGAAATTGACCACGAGAGAACACAAAGAGCGCAAAGAACTAAAGCCGAATACAACGCTCGCCCGCTATTGAAACAGGTGGGCAATCGAATGCTTGGTCCTGCAGCAGTGTCGGCAATACCGTATCGGGCTACCTCTAACCCGCGCATTTCATACTCAAACCAAGAAAATTTTTGAGACACAGAGAACACTGAGTCGATCCAGAGATCACAGAGTAAGACACGCAACTCAAACCGTTGCCAAATTCGATTCGGGAACAGGAACTGAGCAGAGAACGGCTTATACCTTGTATACTCCTTCTGCCTCTGTGTCGGCCCTCTGGCTACTCTGTGAAAACTGCCTTGATGCATTTCAGTATGAAATATTCAGGCGAACGGCCTAAATTCCGGAAACCAGAATAAAGCCTTCTGTGATCTCTGCGTTCTTTTGTGGCTAAAATGCGTTGATCGATTGAATCACGTGGTCGACTTGCTCGTCGGTCAGCTCGGGGAAGATCGGCAAACTTAGGCACGTCGCGCTGGCTTTCTCCGCTACAGGCAGACTGCCGACGGCATAGCCCAACTCCGCATAACACGGCTGCCGATGCATCGGGCCCGGATAAATAATTTCGGTCCCCACCCCGCATTTCTCCAGGTGCACCCGCAGCTCATCACGCCGCGGATGCAGCAGCGTAAACTGGTGCCACACGGACTCGCCATAACTCGGCACCACTGGCAATTGCACGTCCGCCCGTTTAATCCCGGCCCGATACTTCGCGGCAATCGCGCGGCGGCGCTCGGTCCATTTCGCGATGTGCTTCAGCTTGATATTCAAAATCGCACCTTGAAATCCATCCATGCGGAAGTTGAAACCGACTTCTGTGTGCGTGTAACGCTTGGGCGAGCCGTGTACGCGCAGCAGGTACGCCTGCTCCATCACCGCCGTGTGTTTTGAAACCAACGCCCCACCCTCGCCGCACGCCCCTAGGTTCTTGGTCGGATAAAAGCTGAACGTACCGCAGTCGCCCATCGCCCCCACCGGTGCGCCACGATACGTCGCGCCCACCGCCTGCGCGCAGTCTTCCACGACAAAGAGCTTATGCTGTTTCGCCAGCGCCATGATCTCATCCATCCGCGCGGGTTGGCCAAAAATATGCACCACCACGATGCCCTTGGTCTTCGGCGTGATCGCCTGAGCAATCGCTTCCGGGCTGATGCACCACGTGTCCGCGTCGATGTCCACGAACACCGGCTTCGCGCCGACATAGCTGATCCCCCAGCAACTGGAGGCGAAGGTGAAGGGCGTGGTGATGATTTCGTCACCCGGCCCAAAGCCACCGCAGATCGAAGCGATGTGGAGCGGCGAGGTTCCGCTGTTCATCCCCAGAGTGCGAGTATGGCCGAACGTAGTACTGAATCCCTTTTCAAAATCCTCGACGTCCTTACCCAAGCAAAACCGCGTAGCATCGTAAGTTTCGGCGAGTGCCGCCAGCACTTCGGCACGAAGGGGCTGATGTTGGAGTTGGAGATCAAGGAAAGGAACTTTCATGGAAAATCACCACGGAACACACGGAATACACGGAAGCAATCTAACTATTCTGTGTATTCCGTGTGTTCTGTGGTTAAAAAGACACCGGGTTGATTTTTTTCAGCAAGGCCTCGACCAGCGAATCTAATGTCGCCTCGGTCGCCTCGAAATCCACGGGCAAACCGAGCTGCTTCATCGCGGCCGAAGTGGTGGCACCGATACTGCCGGCGAGCGGCTTTCTCGCCTTGGCGCTGAGCTTGAGCGCGGCCGCTTGATCAAAGAACGATTGCGCCGCCGAAGGACTCGCGAACAAAATGGCATCAGCTCCGTTTTGCCGGAAATCTCCCGCCACCGGATCACCGGCCAAATCGGTCTCTTCTGTTTTGTAGATCGGCAACCGATCTACGATCGCCCGGGCCTCGTTCAACTTGCTGACCAAGCTGTCGCGATTAAGATTCCCCGTGACCACGAGCATCTTGGCGCTGTCGAGTGACTCGCGCTCCATGAGCATTTGGGCGAGCTCCTCCGCATTGGATTTTTTCGGCTGCACTTCCACGCGCAAATGCAGTTCGCGGATAACCTCGGCGGTCGCCTCGCCGACTACGGCGATTTGGACGAGCCCCAATGAACGGATGTCATCATGCGCGCGGAAAAACTCCTCAAAGAAAAAACGCGCCCCGTTCGCACTGGTGAAAATGATCCACTCATACTGTGCGAGCTCCGCGAACACCTCGACGAGCGTGTTCTTGTCATAATCCTTGGTCACTTTGATCAACGGCAATTCGAGCACACTCGCTCCGAGCGTTTCGAGGCGAGTGCGCCAATCGGCCGCCTGACCGCGCGGGCGGGTGATAACGATGCGACGGCCGGCCAGCGGCAAAGTGGATTTGGGATTAGCCATGAAAGTTCAATTCCTTAAGAATGCGCGCAGCTGTCAACACCGGTTGGGCAAAGTCCGCGTCTTTGAGCGGGAACGTGCGAATGCCGGTTTTCTCGTGGAAGAAATAAAGCGTCTCGGTCGTGGCATGCGCCGCGAACGCCACCTGACAACCGCTGCCCAGCGCCGATTGAAATGCACGTTCCAAGGTGACGGTGCGGCCGGTCGCGACATCCAGCACCGGGACAAAAATCCCGACATCCGCCGCCCGACATTGGATCGCAATGGCTCCCTGACCCACAGCGGGCACGCTTTCAGAAAAATTCAAAGGACGGAAAACCAAGCCGGGCCAACTCGTATACCCAAGGCGTTTCATTCCGGCAGCCGCGAGTATGGTCGCATCCGCCGCACCGGCGGCAATTTTCTTAAGCCGAGTATCCACATTGCCCCGAATCTCGGTGAACTTCGCGTCCGGGAAAAGTCGGGCGATCTGCAATTGTCGGCGCGGACTGCCCGTGGCGATCATCGCCGGCCGAGTCACGCCTTCGCGCAAAACCAACACATCATTCGTCACCTCGCGCGGCAGAAAACCGGCCACCGCTAGACCGGCTGGATTATCCCCGGGCAAATCTTTGCAACTGTGCACCGCAGCATGGGCCTCGCCGCGCATGAGTGCTTGTTCCAGTTCCGCCGTGAAAAGCCCTTTGCCGCCCTGTTTGGCCAGCGACCACTCCGTTTGTTTGTCACCCGTCGTAACGACTTTGAGCAGCTCGCATTCCGTCCCGGGCAACCGTTCACGCAACCAGGCGGCGACGATCTCAGTCTGAGTGAGCGCGAGCGGGCTTTTGCGAGTGGCGAGGATGAGCTTCATGTACTGGCTTATTCGGGTGCGTTTTAGTCCACCTTCGCCAAGGCTTCGGTGGGCATTTTTCTTTCCGCCCCGGAAAGAAAAATGGTGGACGTTGAGGGACTCGAACCCCCGACACCCTCGGTGTAAGCGAGGTGCTCTAACCAACTGAGCTAAACGTCCGAAGAGCGGTCACTAAAACGGGTCTTTTCCCCCGCCGGCAAGGAGAAAGCCAAGTATCCCCGAAATTCGGGTTTCGGGTGCACGAACCCACAATGTTTTACTGTAGGAGTGGCTTTATGCCGCGATACGAACCTTCAATCGCGGCATAAAGCCGCTCCTACCTCCAATCAAAAAAACGGTTCTTCGCTGTTTCCAGTGGGTCGTGGGTCTGGCTCGGAGTAGCTACAGGCCTCTGGGCCTGTAGGGTTCGATGACGCGCGCCGCATTCGGCAGGCAGGGACGCCTGCCGCTACTCCGAACTGGTCCAACAGAGGTGCCACAAGAGAGGGACCACCTTCTTTACCCAGTGGAAACAGCGTGGAATCAAAAAAAGCTCTCCTGCCTCTGCCTACTTGACTACTTTGCTAGTCTTCACTGTCGACAGCACCAATTGCGCCGTCTTTTCTCTCCCACCCGCCATCCCATGAACTCAGCCGTCCTCGCCACCATTGCCACCACCGGTTTCACCGTGGCGTTTTTTCATGCCGCGATCCCGACCCATTGGTTGCCCTTCGTTTTGGTGTCGCGCGCCCGCGGTTGGAACCGGAGCAAGACCCTCGCCGTATCGGCGTTTGCCGGTCTGGGTCATGTAGCTCTGACGAGCCTGCTGGGCCTCGTGATTGCATGGTTTGGCTTCAAGCTGGATGAAAGCGCCGGCCGGTTGTTCCCGTGGATCGCCGGCGGAGTCTTGCTGGCGATAGGCGCATTCTACCTTTGGCGGCAATTCAGCGGGCGCGGCGTGCTGCACCATCATCCGGCCGGCGGACATCACGAAGCCAGTGAAGAATGCGGTCATGCACGCGAAAAAAGTCACTTCGAAGACGAACTGAAGGACAGCCACCTCGTTTCAAAAAAAGCCGGTGACTGGGCGGCCATTAGCGGCCTCTTCATGATGCTCACCCTTTCCCCCTGCGAAGGATTCCTGCCGGTTTATCTCTCCGGTGTACAATTCGGCTGGCACGGATTTATTTTGCTGAGCCTGATTTTGGCGCTGGGCACACTGGCAGGCATGCTGGTGTTTACCTGGCTGACACTGGTCGGTCTGGCCAATGTGCCCGTGCAAAAATTCGAGCGCTTCGAAGCCGCGATGCTCGGCACGATGTTCTGCCTGCTTGGCATTCTGTTGATCGTACTCGAGAGCCTGGGGCTCGCCTGAGTTTTATCGTCTCTGCTTTTTGAACGAGGACGCTTTCTTTTTCGGTTTTGGTATCACGCCAATCCGCGGATCACGTCGCCGGGCCAGTGCCATCAGTCTGGTGGCGGTGCGTTCAAAGCTGTCAGCGCTTTCCGGCAGATACAGCCATTTCGGCAAAACCGGATGCGGCGTTAACTCGGGAAAATCCGCCACGAGCGCAGCGTGCTGAGTGCGGTCGGTGCACACGAGCATCCCCCTCCACGGCTCATCCTTGTCGGCGAAAAAACACATCAGTTTGCCGTCGAGATAAACGGACTTCCCGCCAAACATCGGTCGCAGTACAAAGGCAGGATCAGACTCAAGCGGCTCCCACACCCAGGCATAACGATGAACCTTGATGACTCGACCGACTGGTTTTTCAAATCGCTCGCGCATGAATAAATCCTCCGGAATCTAGCGGTGTTTATCGGCCAGATACTTTTTCATCTCGGAGAGCGATCTCGTGTTTACCACGTGCTCCTTCGTCAGCCAACCTTTGCGCGCTACGCCCACGCCCAGTTGAAAATAGTCGAGCTGCCCAATCCGATGCGCATCGGGGTTGATGGAGCAAAGCAGCCCTTTCTCCGCAGCTTTTCGCCAGTGCCGCCAGTCCATATCGAAGCGATACGGATTGGCGTTCAGTTCGATGATGACGTGATTCGCGATGGCCGCATCAATGATTTTTTCCGTATCCACCGCATAGCCTTCCCGCTCCAGCAGCAACCGGCCGGTGAGATGGCCGAGCATCGTGACGCAGGGATTCTCAATCGCACGGACGATGCGTTGCGTCATGTCCTCGCGGCTTTGCTTGAAAGACGAATGGACTGACGCCACGACGTAGTCCAGTTGCGCCAGCATCTCGTCGGCGAAATCCAAGCGACCGTCCGGTAAGATATCGCACTCTGTGCCGCTGAAAACATACGTCGTAAACTTACCTGAAGCATTCAAGTCGCGGATCGCCGCCACCTGCGCCGTGAGCCGTTTTTCGTCCAAGCCGCGGGCCTGCACACTGGATTTCGAGTGATCGGCGATACCGAGATAGTCGAAGCCCAGCGCTTGCGCGGCGGCCGTCATTTCGTTGAGCGTATTGTGGCCGTCGGACTCCGTGGTGTGATTATGAAACACACCGCGTATATCCGACGCTTCGAGCAAGCGGGGCAAAGTTCCGCTCTCGGAGGCTTCGATTTCCCCCAGCCCTTCGCGCAACTCCGGTGGCACGAAGGCCAAACCAAGATGTTGAAAAAGTTGCGCCTCCGTCGTGATGTCGCTTTGCGGACCGCGTAGCGCCGCTTTCTCCTTAGCCGTACCCTCGCCCTCCGCTGGCACCAATCCCCACTCGCTCATCGAGAGACCGCGTTGCAGCGCGCGATGGCGCATCTGGACATTGTGATCTTTCGAACCCGTGAAGTGGTGTAGAGCAAAAACAAATTGCTCCGGTGGCACCAAACGCAAATCCGCCTGAATTCCCGATTCGGTGCGAATGCTGACCTTGGTTTCACCCTGCGCCGTCACTTCCTTGACGTTCGAATGACTGATAAACCATTCGACAACTGGCGCCGGTGTATTGGTGGCCACGAGAAAATCCAAATCACCGACGGTCTCCATTTTTCTCCGCAAACTGCCGCATGCTTCCGCTTGCTGCACTTCCGGCAACTTCCTTAGTCCTGCTAAAATCGGCTCGGCTGCTTCCCAGGCTTCGGCCCACAGGTGGCGTTTGCCATAAGCCTCGCGGTTGCGGATGCCATCGAGGATTTTGTCCTGCGTTTTCTCGCCGAAGCCGGCGAGCGCGGCCACTTTTCCCTCTAGACAGGCCTGCTGGAGCGCCGGGATCGAGTCGATGCCCAGCTGATCATGCAGCGCTTTGACTTTCTTCGGTCCGACCCCGGGAATGCTCATCATCTCCACGAGCCCCGGCGGAATCGACGCCTTCAGTTTCTCATAAAACTCCAGCTTTCCCGTCTGCTGTAGCTCCGTGATTTTTTGCACGAGCGCTTCGCCGAGACCTTTGACTTCGCCGAGCGTTTTCGCCGCGATGCGCTGCGCGAGTTCTTCCTCCGCCAACGACTCCAACACGCGCGCACCCGACTGATAAGCCCGGATCTTGAACGGATTCTCTCCCTTCAATTCCAGCAACACTCCGATGTCAGTCAGTACAGCTGCAATGTCAGTCTTGGTCATGAGAAAAAATTCACGAGCCGCGGGGTGCGTCAGACATCTGATTGATCGCCTTGTCACGGCGTGGATATTTCGCCCTGATTGTCCCACTGCTCATACGCGAGCTGTGTTAAGGTGAAGCCCTGTGCGGTAAGACAGGGAGAATTGAGACTGCTTCATCAGACAGGGCGAGTTGACCGAGGATGTTTCTCCTTCCATGCGTTGAACTCTTCACAAGTACGAAAACGAATAACACCGGAACGCAATCCTGCCCGCAGCACGAGCGAAGTCGTCTGTCGTCGATTGCGACCGATACGAGGCAAGGAAATAGTCTGGCTTGGGCTCGCTTGAGTTTTCTCTCCTTTCTTTTCCATAGCTGCACTGTCTGTATCTTCCCCTCAGGGTCAAGTACCCGTCATTCCGTTCAGGCGCTTTCTTTAATCATACGCGCCACTTCCGCCCGGTTGAGTTTCCCCTGCTCCTGCTGCGGCCACGAGGGCAGCGCGGCGAAACGTTGCGGATGCTTGTAGCGCGCGAGCTGCTGCGTCAGCGCGTCACGGACATTGCGCAGGTCCGGCTCGCGTCCGACCGGATACGCTGCCACCACCTGGCTCCCCCACTCCGCGTGTGGCACACCCACGACCGCCACATCGGCAAATTCCCCCGTGCCGCGCAACACGGCTTCCACCTCGGTGGGATTAACTTTTTCTCCGCCGGTGATAATCACGCCGTCGCGCCGGCCCAGCACCGTCAAGCGCCGGTGTACGTCCCACCCCCCGATGTCCTCCGTCACGAACACTCCCGTATCGCGCCAGCCGGGATAGTAGCCGCGAAACAAAGATTTTCCGGCGATCGTGATGGTGCCGTCCGGATCGATGATCAGCGGCGCATGGGACAGCGCCGCGCCACAGTTGCGCTGGCCCGCGAGGAATTCCTCCGGCTTGAGCGCCGTCACGAGCGCCGCCGTTTCCGTCATGCCATAGCACAACGCCAGGGGCAGTTGCGCTACGGCGGCTCGTTCCAATAATTCCGACCAAGCGGGTCCGCCGCCCACCAGAATAATCCGAAATTTTTTCAACCACGCCACCGCCGCCGCCTCGCGTAGCAAGCGCTCCAGCTGCGTGGGCACGAGCGACAACACCCAGCCGTCGTCCTGCGCCGTCAGCACCGGGTATCTTCCCGCCTCGATCTCCTTCCAATCCGCGTGCCGATAACTCCCGCCCGTCAGCACACTGCGCAACCACGCCATCAGTCCGCTCACATGATAAAGCGGCAGCCCCCCCACGGCATTCACCCGGCGCAGATCAAAATGTTTGGTGAAACCAGTGACCGCCGCGCTGATCGTGCCGCTGTCGTGCCGGGCAAAACGCTGCGAGCCGGAAGTGCCGCCGGTGGGAATCATCAACCACCCCGTTTCACTCTGACCAAAAGGTGCCGCCGTGAGACTGTCGCCACTGGCCAACAGCGCATGAAATTGCTCGCGCTCCGACTCCACCCCTTTGGGATTGCTGAGGAAAACCTCGCCCGTGCCCGCCACCGCATCGGCAAATTTCGCGCAAAATTCCGTCGCATCCGTCTCGGTAATGACGGTGCGGATAGCTCGGGTGGCGTGGCCGCCCAGCAATCGTCCTAGTTCAGCGCGTTCCATAGTGGGTCGCCTTCGACTGCATCACAATATCCGGCATCGAGCAAGGGCCCGATGATCGGTCCGTCCCATAAACGGTCGCCAAACATTTCGCCCACCCCAAAACCCAACGCACGTTTCGTCAGATCCTGCGCGAGCGCGAAACGCAAAATCGCTTCCCGCCCAAGCGCCGTCTCGATCGCGCTGGAAAGCACGATGTCGGCCTTGCTCGTTTTCGCCCACGCGGCGAGTTCGTCGAGCGGGCCAGCCAGCGCCGGCTTGATCACAAAAACCCCGCGCCACCCGCGCTCTTGCCACTCGCGCGCTGCCGCCAGCCCCACCACCGATTCATCCAATGCCAACATCACGGGATAATCTTCGGCCAACCCCAGCAGCGTATCCACGTCATCCGTCGCCGCCGGTTGTTCGATGAATTCGATGGGCCGTTCCGCGCAACGCGCCAGCCACTTCTCCGCCGCGCGCCGATCCCACGCACCGTTAGCATCCAACCGCAGCCGGCAGTAATCAGGCAAGCGTCCCAATAAATCATCAAGCACCCCGAGCTCTTCCTCGGGACGATTCACGCCCACCTTCCATTTGAAGGACAAAAATCCCTGCTCCAATTTTCCGGCCAACACCTCCAGCGCGGCCTTCCCTGCGGGCAACAGTGCTGTCACGGCCAAACGTTTCGCTTTGTCGACCGTGGGCAGCGGACTACGCGCCATCGCCAAGGCAAAACGTACGCAGCCAAACCTCGTGGGCACCGCATCCATCGCGGCGTCATCCGTTTTGTCGCTGAAACCCAGACAGCGCTCCAGCGACTCGGCCAAGGTCTCGGTGCCGAATTGCGGCAACGGCGCGACTTCCCCATAGCTGACCGCCCCCGTCTCCGCTTCCAGCCGGATAATCAAGCCCTCGCGTACCGACCACACGCCATGCGCCGTCCGCAGCGGGGAACGCAGCGGCAGCCGGTAGGGTTTGACAGCAAAACGGTACACCATACCTGACTTGTAAGGGGCCAAAACTTCTTGGCAAATTATCGTTGAGATTTTTCAACCGGGGACTACTTCGTTCATGGCAACATGACCAAGCCCGTTGCCATCGACTCCGAGTTCTATCTGCCCGCCGGACGTTTTTTCCCGGCCAGCCTCCCGACCGCCCTGACGTACGACGACGTCTCCCTCGCCACCCTCTATAGCGAGATCCTCCCCAAAGACGCCGACGTCTCCACCTCGCTCTCCGACACGCTGCGTTTGCAGATTCCCATCGTCTCCTCCGACATGGATACCGTCACCGAGTCCGGCATGGCCATCGCCATGGCGCTTAATGGCGGTCTCGGCCTCATTCACTACAATCTTCCGGCCAAGGATCAGATCAAGGAACTCGCCCGGGTGAAACGCCATATCCACGGCCTTATCCAGGACCCCATCACCGTCGCGCCCGACTCTCTCGTTGGCGATGTGCTCGCCCTGATCGAGCAACGCCGCTTCGATTTCCGCACCTTCCCGGTCGTCGACAACGGCCGCCTCGTCGGCCTCCTTCCCGGCAATCTCGTCAAGGAACGCTACCGGGCCCGCCTCATCTCCGAAGTAATGACGCCGCGCAAACAGCTCGTCACCGTCCTCGAAAAACGCCTCGCCTCCGACCCCATCAAAGAAGCGGATAAGTTTTTCACCGAGCACGTCGGCATCCACAAAATGCTCGTCGTCGACGCCAAGGATAATCTCCGCGGCCTCGTCACCATCTCCGACGTCGAACGCATCACCAACGAATCCAAGAGCCGCCGCAAACCCGCCCGCGATGCTGATTTCCGTCTCATCGCCGGTGCCGCCATTTCCCCACTTCGCCTGCCTTCGGGCGAACTTGATCGCGACCGAATCCTCGCTCACATCGGTGCCCTCACCGACGAAGCTGTCGATGCCGTCGCTGTTTCCACCGCCCACGGTCACACCGCCGGCGTCGGCGACATGGTTAAGATGATTCGCAGCGCCTTCAAAGATCTCACGATCATCGCCGGCAACGTCACCAGTGCCTCCGGAGTCGAGTACCTCGCGGATTGCGGCGCCAGCGCCATCAAGGTCGGCCAAGGCCCCGGCTCCATCTGCACCACGCGGATCGTCGCCGGTGTCGGTATTCCGCAACTCACCGCGCTCTACATCGCCAGCCAAGGCGCGGCGAAGAAAGGCGTCCGCATCATCGCCGACGGCGGCATCACGAAATCCGGCGACATCGTGAAAGCGCTCACGCTCTCCGACGCCGTCATCCTCGGTGGCCTCCTCGCCGGATGCCGCGAAGCTCCCGGTGAGATCATGGAAATTTCCGGCAAGCTCTATAAACAATATCGTGGTATGGGCTCACACGCCGCGATGAAGTCCGGCTCCGCCGCCCGCTACGGCCATGACAAAAACGACAGCGTGCGCAAAGTCGCCGCCGAAGGCATCGAGGCGCTCAAGGAAGTTTCCGGCTCAGTGGACGACGTGCTCAGCACTCTGATCGGAGGCGTCCAATCCGGCATGGGCTATCTCGGCGCCAAGAATCTCCCCGAGCTCCGCAAAAAAGCCCGTTACGTCCGCGTCACGTCTTCCGGCCAAAAAGAAGCCGCCCCGCACGACGTGATCGAAGTCGCGACGCGGAAGGGGTGAGCAGAGACCGCGAAAATCCCTACGAAATCAATTCGGCAAAATTTACGATCAGAGAAAAATCGGTAACACTTAATGATAAATAACCTTTTCAGGTTCTGCATGAATTTCTCGGGCCCCGTTTATGCTGTATTCAAATGCTTCGTTCGCGTCTGACATTCGAAGAGTATTCTCATCGACCACTTCTCTCTTCGCAGTTATATCTCCAAATAGTTTTGGCGAACACGGAACATGCGTAATCTTCAGTGTATCGAGCTCTACTACATGATAGGAATTAAGGCTTCCAAAAAAAGCATATCGTGGAGTAGTTCCCATAAAAAACGGCAGATTTTTCCCGTTACTCTTGAGTGGTTTGCTTAAATCCAACTCGTTCTCGGAGACCGTCGCTCCTGAAGTATTTTGTTTAACAATTATTACAGAATAACTTTTGAAAAAGCTCGCCTTCCCACGCATCGATGGGTCCCGATAAGTGTACCCGATTATACGATCACTGATTGTGTAGCGATAACCTCGATAAGATACCGTCGTTTTTTTCGGTGATATCAAACCCGGGTCTACAGGCTGAGAGCAGAGCGAATAAGAAAAGAAGGACTATGGCCCGCATTGGCATTTTAGAATAGTTAGTAGATCTTGAATTTCTTTTGGCGTAGGAAGCCTTAAACCTTTGGGTTCTTTAGGATTAGGTTCAGACAAAAGGTGTTCATCGATATACTCAGGCCGATAATCCATTTGATCATCTGTGCCAAATTTTGTGTCGATGATCGACTTAGTCAAGGCACGCGCACCGGGATATTTTTCGTCAAACCACCCTTCGTGAACCGGGTCCCAAAAATTGAGTATATGACTCGTAAGCGGATTGAGCGCACTGGGTTCCTGTCCGGGATTGAATATGCTCTGTACGTTCTGGGCGAATTCCACAAACCGGCCTGGCCTGAGCCGAATGATGTCGGGCAATGTTCCCACTCTCCCGTGGCCGAGAAATGAAGGGAATCCTACGGTAGGTGTTCCCGGCCAAATTGACGTCGTAGAA
>JANYCF010000289.1 GCA_025360455.1 Opitutaceae bacterium
GAATCAAACCAGAAGCCGAACTCAATCGCCCGTCAAACGCGGTAAAGATAAAATTGTCGGCTCCGACATAACCCGCATTCGGAGTGTAGGTGAAATTGGATGCTTTTCCAGATAGCCGGCCATTCGCAGGGTTTGTGGTAACGGTAAGAGTGAGCGGATCACCATCAGGATCAGTGGCACCAAGAACGACCGATGCGACGGATGATTCATAGACTGAAACCGCAGCAGAGGTCACTGTCGGTGCCTGATTCGTAGAGACAACGGTAATGCCGACCGTTACGGAATCAGAGTAGAATTCATCATTGTGAACCCCAAAAACAAAACTGTCTTGACCATCAAAGTTGTACTCCGGGGTATATATAAATGTGCCGGCTGTTTCGGTCGGAATGAGTGTTCCACGCTTTGGCATGCTGTAGAGTTCCACCACGACGGGACCGAGGCTCTCCACATCTGACCCAGACAACGTAATAGTAAGAGGTGTTTCCTCGGGGGTGGTCAGAGTCGGCGGCGCAATCGCCACTGGCAGGTCTATAATCGAAGCAACCGTTATCTGAACCGTAGCCGGAGCGGAATCCTCAATCCCATCACTCACCTTGAATGTGAAGACGTCGTCACCGTGAAAATTGGCATTCGGAGTATATGTGAACACCCCATTATCTGCGCTAGGGCTGAGCGTACCATGAGCTGGTTGAGTAACTGAATAGTTAAGTGATTGACCATCGGGATCGGAGGCCGAGAGCGTAATCTGCGCTGGAGTATCTTCGGAAGCGCTCTCGGAAGTGCTATAGGCAATAGGCGCACGATTTTTGACCGTAATTGAGAGAATGCCGGTCACTGGAGGAGCAATGCCGTCGCTGACTGTGAAAGTCGCATTGTCTGGGCCAGCATAGGTTGCTTCCGGGAAGTACGTGAAGGAGTCAGAGGCACCCGATTGGGTGAAGCTACCGTGCTGTGCTCCACTAACGGTATAAGTCAGTACATCGCCATCTGCATCCGTCCCACTCAACGTGAATTGGATTGAGGCTTTCGCGAAAGTCTCAATCGCTAAATTGGAGGTTTCGGGCGCATCATTGACCGGCGTGATGCTAATAGCGACCGTGGCGAGATTCGAATCTGCATAGCCATCATTAGCCTTGAACGTGAAGCTGTCATTCAATGCATAGTTCGCTGCAGGTGAGTACGTGTAGACTGTAGGCGAGGCCGTAGGTGTGAGCGTGCCGTGCTGGACCGAAGTGACGATGTAGGTAAGCGGCTGGCCATCGGGGTCCGTGGCGGAAAGTGTGATTTGAGTCGGTGTATCCTCCGTAACGGTAATGGCTGCGTTGTTGGCAATGGGAGCGCGATTTTTAACCGTGATCGACACGGTGCCGTTCACCGGTGGCGCAATGCCGTCGCTGACCGTGAAAGTCGCGCTGTCCGGCCCGGAATAATTCAGTGCGGGAGTGAAGGTGAAAGTGGCAGGCGCTGCCGTTAGGGTGATCGTACCGTTGGCTGGTGGATTGACGGCAAAAATGAGCGGGTCGCCATCGTTGTCCGTCCCGCTCAACGTGAATTGGATCGGGGCATTGGCAAAAGTCTCAATCGCGAGGTTACTCGTTTGCGGTGCATAATTCACCGGTGTAACCGTGATACTCACAACCGCGGGAGCGGAGAAAAACTCCCCATCGCTCACCACGTACATCAAACTGTCCGAGCCGTTGTAGTTGGCGACTGGTGTGTAGATTAAATTCGGAATACTGCCGCTCAACGTGCCGTGGCTGACATTCGCCGTGATGCCAAAACTGAGGCTCGGGCTATCGATATCGGCCGCCCCAAGTAAGATCGCGACTGAACCGTTCTCTGGCACTGTGATGGGCGGAGGCGGCACGGCTATCGGCGGATCGTTGCGCGGGGTGACGGTGATTTGTACGGTGGCCGGAGCGGACTCCAATGTGACGTCCTTCGTCTTGAAGGTGAAAGAATCTGTCCCGTTGAAATTAGGCGCGGGCGTGTAGGTGAAAACGGTGGTCGAAACAGGCGTCAGGGTGCCATTGCTCGGATCAGAAGTGCGAATGAAACTGATCGCATCTCCATCAGGATCGACCCCGGTCAATGTAATCGTAATTGGAGAGTCTTCCGGCGTAACTACAGACTGGGAAGCCGCGGTGGGGGCGTCGTTGACGTGGGCCACTGTTAGTCGGACTGCGGTTGAATCAGTCGCAGAGCCTGCGTTGTCCGTCGCCCGGGCGACAAAATCATACGAACCAATTGCCACACCACTCACAGTAAATTCATAGGGTGCCGTCGTATCTTCGCCCAGCAGCACGCCTTCCTTGAAAAATTCAACTTTGGTGACCGTTCCGTTCGGATCTGATGCCGTCGCCTTAAGAATGAAAGTGCCCGGATCATCGAAACTGCTCCCATCGACCGGAGCTGTGATCGAAACGACCGGGGGCTGATTGGGTGTCACCACCGTAATTGTTATCACCGTTGATCCCGTGGAAGCCCCGCCATTATCGAAAGCCTTGGCGGAAAATTCGTAGGTGCCCGCAGCCAACGAGCCAGTGACCTGCTGATAGGGTGCCGTCGCGTCTTCGCCCAGCTTGGTTGTGCCCTGATAAAATTCGACCTTCGCAATGGTCCCGTCAAAATCTGCTGCACTCGCCGCCAGCGTGAGAGTGGCCGGAGCGGAAACCGATGATCCATCCGCAGGCGCAGTCAGACTGACTGTCGGCGGCACATTGGGATTCGTGACCGTTACGGTGACGGTCGCAGAATCGGAACTGGCCCCAAGATTGTCCGTCGCTCTTGCATAATAGCTGTAGCTACCTGCGCCGACAACATTGAGCGTCAAAGCAAAGGGAGCTACGGTGTCCACACCGAGGCTGACTGCACCTTGGAAAAACTCCACCTTGGCAATCGAACCATCTGAATCCGTCGCCGTAGCCGCGAGTGTAATTGAAGCAGGGGCTGGAAAACTAGAGCCACTTGCCGGCGCTGTGAGTGATACTGAGGGGGCTTGATTGCCCGTGGCGGGGGCAACCAAACGAAGTGTGCTGTTGCCGTTAATCGTCAACCGATCACAAACCAAAGTGCCATTAAGCAGACTGTTGCCATTGAGTGTAACTGTACTAGCCGGGGCAACCAGACTGCCATAAAGAGTGGAACTGCCATTGAGAGACACATTGCCTGTTTGGACTTTGAGTGTGAACCAACTGGGTTGGGCCGATGCGCCGAAAGAACCACCATTCAAGCTCGGGCCGGTCGCAACATTCACAATCACCGGGCCAACCACCCGGAGCTGGGTGCCGCTGTTAAAGGTGAGTGATTGGAAATTATAGATCGCAGGTTGGGTTGCCCCCGCCACACCCAAAATGAAGCCGTTGCTATTGTTCGCCGTGAATTGTCCATAGCTGCCAGCGGGCACCGTATAATAACCTGCACTGCTATTCAGAGTGAGATTGCGCAGCGTAACCCAATTAATCGCTTGATTGGCTGCATTGATACTCAGATTAACCGTACCGCTCGGCGCGGTCGGAGCTCCCACGGTGGGCAGCGTTACCGGATCAGTCCGACGCACAATATTGCGGAGCGTGGCGTTGCCGTTAAGGGTGATCTGATAATTTGAAGGGCTGGCGTTGCCCGATCCATCCTGCGTAACGCCATAGCTGGGCTGACCGTTCAGGCGAATGGTGGGGGAGCCGGGTACAAGCAGATCCTTGGTAATGTTTGCCCCACCATTCAAGGTAACGCTTTCCGCCGACATCATCTGAATCGAGCCTTCCACATTGCCGTTCAATGTCGGCGCATGCCGCACCTGCGCAACCTGAGCGCACAGAGAAACCGGCATGATAAAAACCAACCCACTAAAAGCCAGCACCGCTGCAATGCCCCGAAGATCAATTTCCCCCGGCATCATAAAAATCTTTGCCCAAAATGAAAAAAACCGAAGCTCTCGACCTTCATCAGACCGCAGACCGCAGACCGCAGACCGAGAACAGAGGACGGCAGGAGAAAATCGGTTATTGCGCGCATTACGGAATGCGATGGGGAAATCCGACCCCAGGCTGATTAGCAAGACCTATCGCCTATCCGCATCAATTTACTCGTATCAATCGTTGGATGAAAATCGTGCATCCATGACCTGCGAGATACTCGGCACGGCCACAAAGGCCTCACTCAATCGGGTGTAATCAAAACTGAAGTCAATGTTGGCCGGAAGGCGTGAATCGGTGGTTTAAGGATAAACCGCCCTACCCAGAACCCCTGAGCAGAAGGGAGGGCGCGTTATCCTTAACGCGCCGTCTTGCCCATGACGACTTCACTTTCGATTACACCCCACTCAATCTCTTTCAACTGTCAATCGTTGCATAAGTTCGTGCGCTGAATCGGCCCACCGATTGTATTCACGGCTTTTGCCGTGGGCTGGCGTTCATCTTCCTTCGCTCTTTTCGGCCCCTTCGCGAGACAATTTCTCTGAGGTGTGACTCGCGACGGAGACGAAGGTAACGAAGAAATACTCACGGCACGAGCCATCTAGAAAATAGCTTTCGAAACAGGCAGGCATGGCTGCATGAACTGATGCAAAGACTGATAGTTGCGCCCAATGAGCTGCCTCGCCGAGCCACTTTCCTCACCAAATCAGCCGCCACTGTGGGATGGTTGCGACTTCAAGCCCCGATTCTCCGGCAACCGGACGCACGGAGGCGCACAAATTTCCGCGCTTTGATCAGTCGGATCCGTCGTCTCCCGGCACAGTCTGCTTCACGCGTGCCTGCGGGGCGGCCGAATCGGTTTTCCCTTCGATCCAATCCCACGCGGTTTTCATATTTCGGAAAACCATGACTTTGCCCGAAGCCGCGGGTCCCAGCACCATTTCATACATACGGGAGATGCCAAAATCCGAGAGCCCTGAGACCACGATGGCAGCCTTGTTCTTCCGCTTCTCCGCCCAATTGACCCGCACATATTCGGCCAAGGTCCTGATTTCCTGCGGAGTCACGGTGGAGAAGTCGGCCTGCCGCACATCCCAGAGTGAATGCATGGCAGGATCAAATTCGGCGGAATTATAAATCGAGGTCAGGATATTAGTAAAATCCTGCAGATTAATCACGCCATTTACCCGATGGGTTCGAATCGCCCTCACGCTATCCATCTGAGTTTCGACATGCATCGCCGGGAGTGGACTATTTTCTCCGGCCGATGGGAAACTAAATTTGTCGAAAAATCCGAATTACCGAGTTCCATTCCATGAAAATCCCTCATCTCAAAATCCTAAAAACATTCCTTAGCGCCGCGCGACAATCTTGGGTTTTTTCACCATCGCCTTGAAATGATCGCCTGGGGGCGGTGCCGGACTGGTTTCATTATCATCCGGCGAACGAGCCTCCGCTTGATGGCGGGAATCCACGTTTCTTGGCCCGTAGACAATTTCTTTCAATTGGGCTACGCAGTTCTCCAGATTGTTGGCCTGTTCGGTCAGGGAATAGGCCGAGGCGGCGCATTCTTCCGCGCTGGCGGCATTATGATGGGTGGCTTCATCCACTTTGGCGGCCGCCTGACTGATCTCGTTAATGGCGGTCGCCTGCTGGCTGGCATCGTGCTCAATTTCCGCAATACGCTTCGAGACATTGTCGGTGCTGGAAAGCACGCGGGATAATGTGGCGTTGGCCCGTTCGGCGGCGATCGCTCCGTGATCGATGCATTGATTGGAGCTTTCGATGAGCGCGTTGGAGTTGCTCGACGCCGTCGCGGAGCGTTGGGCAAGATTGCGCACCTCATCTGCCACGACGGCAAACCCAGCACCATGTTCCCCGGCCCGGGCGGCTTCGACCGCCGCGTTGAGCGCGAGTATGTTGGTCTGAAAAGCAATGTCGTTGATTGTGCGGAGGATTTTTTTGGTTTCTCCGCTGTTATCTTTGATCTGTTTAATCGATTTGTTCATGTCCGCCATAGCCAGATTGGATTCAGAAACAATCTTTGATGTATCCTGAATCAGGGTCGTGGCTTTTCGCGCATTTTCACTGGTGGCCTCGGTCATGGTCTGGATTTGCGCGATCATGGCCGAGGTTTCCTCCACACTCGCAGCCTGGGTGCAGGAACTGTGGGCCAACGCATCACTGGCCTGAGTGATTTGCCGCGAGGCGGCATACACCTGGGCCGTACCTTCGGCTATAGCGTGGGTAATATTCACGATCAAGCGGGAGATCGTTGATCCAAAATAGAGAGTAAAGCTGAGCGAAAATCCGATTGTCAGAACGAGCAGGGAGATGGTGACATTACGTTTGAAGGCGAGCTCGCTGATCTTCCCTGCGACATAATTCATGATATCCGCGCGAATGAAAGTCATGAGCTTACCCAACTCCACATTACGCGCTTCGCCTTTGCTCTTAAATTCGGCCTCGAGGCTCTTCTCGGGGCGAAAATCAAAGAATTTATCTTTCGTCAGGTAACTCGTCACTTTTTCATGGACCCAGCGTCCCTGCTCGCTGTTGAGAATGGCGTCCACCTGGGCGATGATATCTGCCGGAGCCAGATTACGGAAATGTTTGAGCAGGGTCTCGCTATCGCGGTAGTAGGATTCAAAGCGAGCATAGCCGTCGGGCGGAAGAGCCGGCACTTGATGCGCCCAAATCATCACGCCCGTATATTGACCGCAGTCCGAGTGGTAATCGAGGTAGAGGTTATAGGCGGTAAGTTTTTGGGCTAAGTTCTTGTCCGAAGTTTCATTGAGCAAAGCCGGATAGAGTGACTGGATGCGGTTTTTAAGTTCGTTGTAGGGTTTAATAATCTGCACGTACTCCATGGTTTGATGCATCTGTTGGCGATGGTCAGCGAGTTTGGCCTTGGCTGCATCCACTTCGCCGAGAATCGCCTTAAGGCGGGGATCGTGTTTCGTCAGATCGATCGTCTGGATGAACGTCTGCAACGTTGCATAGGCCTGATCAAGTTTCTTGCCACTCTCGGTCCACCGGTCGCGGATTTTTTGCGTCTCCACTGGACCGTTTTCCTTCTCGGCCGTCGGCGTGTAACACCACGCATCAGTCAGCTCGTTGTTGTTGGCTTCATTTACATCCGACAAAATATTGGCAAGGCTCATCGCCTCTTGAAAGCCGGTGAATTCATTCAATTCACCCACGCGTTCCTTCGTCAAAAACAGGCCAAGTCCCACGGCACAGCACAAGGGGATAATCGAAAGAATGACCAGTTTGGTCCGAAGAGAAAAATCTAGTTTCATGGTTGATCCATAGAGAATGAAAAACGAGTTGCGCCCCTAGCTGGGAAATAGGTTGGGTTCATATGGGAGCTTCTAGTGAGGGATATCGGCTCGGCCACAGATGAATTGAGCGGTTTCTTAACCGTCCAACCGAAAGCTATCGCTCAAAGTGAGCAGGCAACATCGGCAGCAGGCACCACCGTGAAATTGGCCCAAGCGAGCCCCATCCCTCTAAGCCCTAATTGATAACAACCGGAAACAGCGTACTCAAATCACGCTCAACCCGGCAACTGGAACGTCTCGAGCTGGCGCTTGAGCTCCATCATGAAAGCGGCCGCACCCGCGCCGTTCACGACCCGGTGATCAAAAGTGAGCCACAGCGTGACGACCTCTTGCGGATAAATAACTCCGGCGTCCTTGATCATTTTTTCGTGGGCTGCACCGATGAAAAGCGTACTCATCGCCGGCGGCACCACGATCGGCGTGGCGTTTTCCACGCCGAACGCACCGAGACTGGAAATATTGAGCGGCGCCTGCACCTCGGCATATTTGCCACTGCGGGTTTCTTCAATCGCCCGCTGGTAGGCGACAATGAAATCCGCCCAACCGAGCCGGCTGGCGGAAGTGATGGCTGCCGTTCCGAGTCGGTCGCCGTCGAGGGCCACGGCCACACCCACATCAAAATCCGTCTGCTCGAAAATCGTGCCGTCTTTCCCCACGGTGCGCCGGAATCCGGCATGATGTTCCATCGCGCGCGTCACACACCACGCCATCATCGCGGATGGCGAAGGCGCGGCCTTCCCCTGCTTGAGCTTGCCCTGCTCGCGGGCGAGACGGATCGGCTCCCACCGACAATCCATGAGCAGATTGGCCGGCACCACGGCATCGAGCCGTTTCGTAATGGCAGAAGAAAGAGCGGGCGGACGGATCGTACCTTGCATAGGACCGGTGGGGGTTGATTTTGCCGCAGCAATACTAGAGGGAGAGGAAGCCACGCCGGCGACCATCGGTTCGGTCGCGGCAGATTTCTTAACTGGAGGAGGGGCTTTATGCCCCGATTTGTCCGTTGCCGCTACCGCGTCCGTCGGAATCGCCGCAGCACTTTCGATCGGCATGCCGGCAACACTCGCGGCATCGCCCGTCACGAGCGCGATCGCTTGGCCGATCAGCACCGTGTCATCGACTTTGATTTTCCAACTTTTAAAAGTACCGGCATAGGAAGCCTCGATCGGATAAACCGCTTTGTCGGTTTCGACTTCGCACAACACTTCGTCGTGCTTCACCGCATCGCCCGGTTGCTTGTTCAACACGACCACCCGAGCGGAGCGCAGACCTTCGCCCATGATGGGCACACGGACGATGATGTCGTTCGTTCCCGCCATCACCGTGTTGTGCGGGCCATGAGCGTCGTCGGTGGCGGCCGCGGGTGAGGCTTCTTTCACAACCACGCCGGCCGGACCAGCCGTGGCGGTTTCTTCGGTCACTTGGCCGCGTACCGCATTGATCGCGACGGTACGCCGGATCACATCCGAGATGCGTTTCACATCAGGCAGTGCGGCGTATTCATAAATAGGATTATTGCCGATCATCACGTCGCCCTTGGACACGAGCCGGGGTGGCGCCACGAGTCGCATCCAAAGTTCCGCATGACTGCTGATATGCTGGATAATCATCTGCCCGACCGAGCACGATTCACCATCTTCCTGCACCACGATCAAACGACCCGTCTTGAGGACGGACGCTTCGACCATGGTTTTGTCCCACGGGGAAATGGAGCGCAGGTCGATCAGTTCAACACTGATTTCCTCACCCAAAGTCGCGATGGCTTCCTGCGCTTTTTCAACGGTATTGCCCCAAGCTACGATCGTCACATCTTCGCCTTCCGTGAGCCGGCGGGCCTGACCAAACGGGATCGGGACAATCGGCTCCGTGACTTCGCGTTCTGCCCAAAGCATATGCTTCGGCACGAGAAACAGCGTGATATCCTCGCTGTGCATCGCCGTCCAAAGCATCCCGGCCGAATCCTCCGGCGTGGAGGGAATGACGACATTGATCCCGGGAAAATGCGCGAAGACCGCTTCGTTCGCCTGCGAGTGCCAGATCGCACCGCCGGGCAGATAGGCACCGTAAGGCGCATAGAAAACCACCGGTACCTTCCATTCGCCGTTGGTGCGCCAGCGAATATTGGCGAGATTGGAAACCAATTGGTTAAAGCCCGGAAAAATAAAATCAATAAACTGGATTTCGAAAACCGGGCGCCGGCCATACAACGCCAAGCCGCCCCCGATGCCGATGATCGTCGATTCCGCGAGCGGCGAGTTGAACACCTGCGCGGGAAAATCCGTCGAAAGTTTCTGGGTAAGTCGGAAGACACCCCCTTTCGGATCCTCGATATCCTCACCGAAAATCATCCGTCCGGGATCGGCATCAAGGCCGGCGCGCAGCGTGCGGTTGATGATATCACCCATGCGGTACTTGCCGGGCTTGAACAACTGCCCGCTCAACTCGGGAGCCGGCCCTGTGATATCGATCATCAGATCTTCGTTGCGCGGATTTTCGGCCTTCTCCGCCGCCGCATAATCGGCGCGGACTTTTTCCTTCAATTCCTCTTCGAGCTTGGCGTATTCGTTCGTCGAAATTTCTCCGCTGGAAATCATCTTGTCCCGCAGCAAAAACAAAGGATCTGCCCGCTCAATCGCCGTGAGATCCTCCTTGGAACGATACAGCGTGTGATCATCCGAACTGGTGTGACTGGAAAGTCGTTCCACCTTCACCCAAAGAAAGACCGGCCCCTCACCCGCGCGCAATTGCGCGATCGCTTGCTGGGTCTCGGCATGGACCGCTTCCAGATCGGAGCCATCGACGGTCCGCCACAACGCCGGATTAATCGAGCCGAGCGCCAGCGGATTGGTTTTCCGCGTCGGCGTGGATATACCGTAGGCATTGTCTTCCACGATGAGCAGCAGCGGCAACTTGCGTTCGATGGCAAAACTCACCGCTTCATAAAAATCACCTTGGCGGGTCGCCGCTTCGCCTGAGCAGGTAACCGTGATGCTATCCTTCCCATCCAACTGCATGCCCCAAGCAATACCGCAGGCGGGAATAAGCTGCGCCCCCGTCGGCGTCGGCACACTCACGATGTTCAGCTCGCGGGAGGAATAATGCGACGACATCATGCGGCCCCGTGACACCGAATCACGCCGGGCAAAATACTCCAGAGCCAGATGCCGAGTCGTCATGCCTCGTCCCATACATAGGCCGCGATCACGGTAGTAGGGAGCCAGATAATCACCCGACTGCAATTGCGCTCCGAGAGCGCACAGCGCCTCATGCCCCCGACCCGACACGTGAAAATGCCCCTTCCCTTGCCGGTTCAGACTCTCTTCCCGCATGTCGGCCAGCCGGCTCTCCAGCATCACGCGTAGGAGATGGCGGCGTTGCTCTTTGTTTAGGGTCGTGGTTGCAGTTTTGGCCATGCGGTCAGTAAAAGTTCGGTCGCCGGAGAGGTTTGTTAAAAACCGGGATGCCGCAACGGATTTTTTCATGCCCAATCCTTCTTTCTGCCATTTCGCTCACTAAAGGTTGTTGGTCCGAGCGTAATGCATCAGGCCACCGCGGAAAGCGGGAAAGTTCAGACCCAAAATCAGAGCGAGATCCGCTTCATCGGCAGTCTTCACAATCCCCTCCGCCAACACCACTTTCGTTTCCTCGATCATGCGACCAATAAGCTGATCTTGAATCGCCTTTGCCCCCATTTCCTTGGCCTCGGTCGTGGTGAATTGCGCGAGCAACGGATTCACGACCGACGCTTCTCCACTATAGACATAAAAGCCTGACGAGGCTCCGTTTTTTCGGCCACTCATGCCTGCCTGAACCAGTTGACGACAAATCCGAGTCACCGAAAATCGACCGGGATAAGCCTGCTGCAGCTCATTAAAAATAACCTCAAGCACATCAACCCCGATTTCATCCATCAACCGCAACGGGCCCATCGGCCAACCCCAGTTGCGCATCGCCTGATCGATATTGTCCACCCGCACCCCGGCTTCCCACAAACGACACGCTTCGTTCAGATAACTGGCCAATACTCGCATCACAAACAACCCGGGCGCCGACCGGCAGATAACGGGAGTTTTGCCCAAAACGCGGACTAATTCGAGCGCGCGCGCCGCCGTCGTTCGGGAAGTTTGGGCGGTCAGCGCGATCTCGATCAGCGGCATCCGGCTCACCGGGTTGCAAAATTGCAGGCCGACGATGCGCTCGGGTGCCGGCAGTCCAGCCGTGATCTGCTCGATCGAAAGCGCCGAAGTGCTGGAAGCCACCACGACCTCCGGCGGGACAAACTTAACCAGCTCCCCGCAGAGTTGCTGCTTCACCGCCACGCTCTCGGTCACCGTCTCAATGACCAAATCACAAAACTCAAAGTCCTCCAAATTGGAGGAAAGACCGATGCCACCCATCGCCTTGTGGGCCGCCGCGTGCGAGAGTTGACCGCGATTCTCCGCGTCGCGAAACAACTCGCGGATGATTTCCACTCCGCGCTTGAGCGTGGCATGATCCACATCATGCAGCAACACGCCCAGCCCACGCATCGCGCACCACTGGGCGATCCCCGTCCCCATCACCCCCACCCCGATAATCCCGATATTGCGCAACAACGCGGGAGCCGGAGCCCCGGCCGACTCCGGGGGAAACCATAAATCGAGATTCGTTTTTTTCGCGGCGTTCTTCAGAAAAAACACGCGGATCAAATTTTTCGCCACCGTACTGGCCGCCACCGCCCCGAACTGCACCGCCTCGAGTTCCAGCGCCTGACCGCAAGACATCGTCATCCCCTGTTCAATCACATCAAGCACCGCGAGCTGAGCCTGCTGGCTCAAACCGTCCGCCGCGGCCTTTGCTCGATAGTAAGAGAAAAACTCCTGCTCCGGAATCGGACTGACGGTACCGATCAGATGCGGCGCTTGACTCGATCCCGTCCGCTGAGGTTTGCCGGAGACCGCGAGCCGCAAGGCCACCACTTGCGCCCGGGCTTTTAAACTCGCCGCCGGCACCACTTCATCGACCAGCCCCACATGCAACGCCTCCGCCGCGGACAAAAGTTTTGCCTGCAAAATATGTTTCGCG
>JANYCF010000325.1 GCA_025360455.1 Opitutaceae bacterium
CTCGTCAGCGAATTCCTCGCCCTCAAAGGCGCGATGACGGCGCACCACAACGAGAACAACCAGATAAAAGCCCGCCACTTGCTCAGCGACTTGAATGCAGAGCTCAAGTCATCCGCCGATCGCGCCCTCAGCAAAGAACGCAAGCTGGTCAGAAGTCTCCTCAAATCGATGAGTCAATACTCGGATCGCCGCCACAACCAAGCCTCAGTCGACAACGAAAACGACGATGACGCGATCATCCTGAACGGTTGCTATTACGGAGAACCAGCCCAGTGAGCGCCAAGAAATATTCCCGCCATCACCCGCCTAACCGCGGATTTTTGCACGGTGGCTCCAGAGGGGGAAGCTTGGTGCCTCTTCAACGATTCTTCACTCTGCGTTTCCCACCCCAAAAATCCGCCGGGTGCCTTCGGTAGGGCGGGCAGTCCCTTGCCCGCCGTTCGTGTCTGGCCGCCCTACCCACCGCCTACCCCAGTCGCCCCCAGCCCACCGCGTCAAACACGCGACGGCTTTTCTGCGACACCACTACGCTGCCCATTCGCGAGCATCACCCACACGAAAGTGAACCCCCGCAATCCTCCAACCGAGCCTCGCGAAGGTTAAGAAAGGAACGAAATAAAGCCCCCACACGCGCAGCCATATCCTCACTCCGCGCCCTCCGCGTTTAACGCCAATCGCCCTATGAGCTCACTCTTGGCCGGCCGAGTGCACAATTTGCAAATAATGCGCGAGGTGCACATCGAGCGTCCAATGCTCCAGCACCGCCGCATGGCCGCGTTGGCCGAGAGTATCACGCAAGCCGGGCTCGGTCAGCAGACGTACCATCGCCGCACGGCATTCCTCGGGCGAATTGAACAACAGGCCCCCACCACTCAACTCGATCAGCTCGGCGAGCGCGCCGATCCGGCGGGAAATCACCGGCGTGCCGTAAGAGAGTCCTTCGGCGGCAATCAGCCCGAACGTCTCATAACAAAGCGAAGGCGTGAGCAGCGCCGTCGCGTGCCGGTAGAGATTTCCCATCTCTGCCGGATGGACCGAGCCGAGAAACTTCACGTGCGCCATGCCCTGCGCCTGCACCTTTAGGACCGCCGCATAATCGCCATTTCCCACCAACAGAAAATCAGCGTCACGGAAATCAGCAAACAGCGGCAATAGATCCTGCACCCCCTTCAATTTTTCCATGCGGCCGACAAAAAGAAAATACGGTCGCCCGCCATTCGGATGCGCTCGCTCCTCGCCTCCGGCAACCGGGACCGGAACAAAATGCGGCAGCATACGCATCGGGGCCTTGAGTCCGCCCTCGCGTAATTTTCCCAAGGCGAAATTACTGGGAGCGATCAGGCAATCCACCTCGCGCAGGCAACGATTGATCAATCCGGTGTAGCGCCAGAGCTGAGGTGGCCGCCGTGAATGCAGCGTGCATTGGATGCACTTCCGCTCGACACAGGCCTCGCGTCCGAAGGTGAAGAGCACGTGGGTGGGACAAACCAGCCAATACTCGTGCGAGGTGTAGAGCTTCACCGCGCGGCCATAACGCAACACGCCCGGCCCACCCATCAGTGAAATGTTGTGATAGTGGATCACATCGTAGCGTCCTTCCTCCAGAATTTTTCTAATCCGCCGCGCATAAGCCGCCGGACTGCCGAGTTGGTGGGCGGAAAGCGAGGCGAGCTGAGGATTTTTCGAACGCAACGGATGCACCGTCACGTTGGGATGATGTTGAAATGCTATCTCCGGCTCGGCCGGATGCTGAAGGTGGTAGGCGTCGGCGGAGTGAATCACATCCACCTGATGCCCGCGGGCGGCGAGCGCTTCGGTCAGCCGGTAAACAAACACCGCATCCCCGCCGAAGTGATACGGCGGGTAGAATGTCGTCACCATGCAGAACCGCAGTGGTCTATCCGGAACCACGGCCGGCCTCCTCAAGTATCTTCACCATTTTCCGGGCACCACTTTTCCAGGAATACACCTCGGCCCGACGCAGTCCCTTGGCCCGCAGATCGGCGCGCAACGATACGTCGGTGAGCAACCGATTGACCGCGTTGGTAATTTCCTGCGGTTTCAGCGGATCGAACAGCAACCCGGCATCCCCGACGATTTCCGGAATTGAATTCCGGTTGCTCGCCGCCACGGGCAGTCCGCACGCCATCGCCTCAATCACCGGCAGCCCGAAACCTTCACTGAAAGAGGGCAACACAAGCAGCGTGGACACATTGCACAGGACCACGAGATCCTCGTCGGAAATGAAGCCCGTAAAGGTCACACGTTCGGCCAAACCCAGAGTGCGCGCCAGTTCAACGATTTCCTGGTAGCAGCCAAAAAAAGCATCCTTCTTGTAATCTCCGACCAGCACCAGATGCCACGGCAAATGCGCCACCCCGGCAGCACCTTTGAGGAGACCTTGAAGATTCTTGTGTGGACTGATTCCGCCCACGTAGAGCATCAAGGGCACACCGGTCGGAATTTTATGGTGGGCGAGCAAGGCGAGGGCGCCCGGCGGATTCACTTGCGGTTGAAAACACAGATCGGGCCCCTCCGAAATCACCTCGATGGCGGCCGGCGCGATCTTGAAAACCGTGGCGAGCTGTTTACGGGCATCTTCGGAAACCGTGACGACCCGCTGGGCGCGGCGGCGGGCCAGCCAGCTTTTCAACTGCCAAAAGAGCCGTGAACGCCAGCCCGGAAAAATCAGCTTCGGGTGCTGCTCGGCGATGGCGTCGTGAAAAACAATCACG
>JANYCF010000326.1 GCA_025360455.1 Opitutaceae bacterium
TTTGCAACCAATCCTATCGAACGATCGCTGGGACGGTTATCCAGTGGTGTCATTCGATGGGGTTACAACACTGACAACGCCCATGCTTGCGGACGTATTAAATGGGAGCAGCAATTTAACCATCATTGTCCTCATGAATCCCGCTAGAACACAGGTAAATTCGAACAGTACCGTGGTGGATATGAGCGCTGATGGGTCGGTAGAAAGTTGGCGACTGACACAACAAAATTCGGTGAACAATCTGTATGCACTCGACTGGTCTGCCGACGAGACGCAGGGCACAATGGGTGCGAGCCCCTCGGTGCAGACCCACAACGGTCAGCAGCAGATGCTAAGCATTGTGAAATCATGGACCAGCGCCAGCAGCTATCTCGATGGTGCCGTGATTGGGACTTCAACGGTGCCAGGCGAACTTTGGTTTTCGCCGCAACAACTGGTAATTGGTGGCCAAAATATTTCATCGATGGGGTTTCAAGGCCAGATTGCAGAAATCCTGATTTATAATCGAGCGCTCTCCGATACAGAGCGCCAGCAAATTGAGACAACCTTGGGCGTCAAATATAGTGTTATGGCCGATAATCCGGGCATTGATCCGGTAAATTGGTTGCCGATTAGTTGGGAGATGCAGTACTTCGGACAAACTGGCATAAATCCAAACGACGATCCCGACGGCGATGGCTTAACCAATCTACAGGAATTCTTCCAAAGCAGCGATCCTACCGATTTTTATAACGGCGAAGTGCCAATTATAACCGTTTTGAGTGGCGAAGGTAGTCCAACAGGAGAATTCGTCGTCAGTGTACACCGACCTGACGGTGCGGTATATATTAATGCGCCGGTATCTTTTGATGTGCCAGTGGACGCCGCATCGCTCGCGGGAAATCCCGACAGCACGAATACTCACCAGACGATCAAGACGCGGACGGACTCAAATGGTATCGCCCGAGTTTTTATACGACCTGCTGTCGTCACTCCATGAACATTTATTCTGTACGCATGAAGGCATTGATTTTTATGCTCCCTTTCCTTCTTGAGGGGGGAGTCGTCAATGCACAGAGCATTGGAGTTCATACTGGACCAGCGGCAACGAGCGCGACGTTATCAAATCGAATTGCCACGCAAACGCCTGCTGCTCCCGATTTAGTTAATGCGAAATTCTTGGTCGAAAAACTTACCACTTCGATACCTGGTTATTCTCCGACAAATAGTACGGTTTTTTGCCTTAATAACCTGGACCAAGTGTTGGGCATAAATTATTTAGGTTTAAACAGCAATGGGACGCTCCCCACTTTGTGGACGACTTCTGGGGCGCATTCAGTGCCAACGCCCGATTATTTCACCACCCACCAGGCAAAATTAATCAATGACTTTTCCCAATTCGTCACAAACGTAGCAGGCAATTCGTTGTCGCCCCGATGCAATATTTATTCATTCACAGGAACAGATATCAGGCTAGATCGCTCTTTGCCGTATGTCGAAGGCGGTGCTATCAATAACCTCGGTTGGGTCTTATGTCGATCGTATGATGCCAAAACCAAAAACAGTCCATGGTTTGGTCGGCATTTTATCCTCAAAGGCAATGGGCAAGTTAATCTTGCGCTACCGCCTGGAGCAACAACCAACGCTGGCAACGGCGCCACTTTATATGGAATGAATTTTTTTGGAGAATCAGTTGGTGATGCAGGAACTGGAGGAAACAGTGATTGTGACCGGGCCGTTTTTATTGGAAGCGATGGCAAAGCTAGCTGGCTTTCGAGCATTTCGGTTACAGATCCAAACCTCTTTGAAACGGCAGGGTCTCTTAATGATAGAGGACAAATAATCGGGACTACCGGAGTGCCTGATCCAACTGATCCAGGATGGTTCATCGGAGTTCCCGCATACTGGGAAAATCGGGCTGCTAATATTGAGTTGCTTCCAGGGCAGTATAAAAGCTGGGGCGGATATGCCAATGGTATCAATAGATGGGGACAAATTGTTGGAGTTTCCGATACTACTGATGGTGTGATTTGGGTTAATCAGAAACAGATCGACTTTCGGAGTGGAATTATTAATCCGGATCACTTGAGGATATTCAATTTAGTCGATATTAATGATAACGGGATCATTGTCGGCGACGATGGAACGGGTATAAACAATTTTCTGCTTCGTCCGACTTGGCCGCAACTGGCCGTCGATGCCAACCGCGACGGACAAATCAAGTTTCGAACGCTGGGAATAGTGGGCGACACTGATACATCCGACAATACAACGGCTGCCAAACCCTTTCGTTTCTGGCTCAATGATGATGATGATCGCACGGGCCTAACACCAAGCGAGGCCACGGTTCAGGATGATGGTGATCCGAGCAAATATCCGAATGATCGGGACTGGCAGCGGGATCAAATTACTTGCGCCCGCGACTTGGAAGACTTCGCACGGCTGTGGATTTCCACTCAGGGGCTCAACAATTCCATCAAGCCCAAAGCTGACGGCACGGCTGACCTTTACCTTGGTCTGAAATGGACGAATATCACCCGAGGCGCACCGGCAATTAAGCTTTACCGCGCAGCTGATGCTGATGGCGGCACGGGTTACCTGGTGACTCCAGCGACTGCGCAGCAGCAGGTCGATCCCGCCGGTGCGGGTTATGGAAATGCCATCACTGTATCGCCGGAAGGCGGTGGCACCGTCACGACATTGCTTGATGGCACCACGGGCTTTATCCTGCCTGCGTCGGTCTTCGCAAATCTCACTGATGCACAGCCCAAAACTTTTCTGCTTTTCGAAGGCTGCAAGACTGGCGCTGGTCAACTCCAGCTCGTCATTTACGACAAGACCGGAACGAAAATCGGCGAGGGTCCAAGCCTCTATCTTGATCTAAAAAACGTTAAGGAAATGTACGAGCGTTGGACGGTGGGTGACGGGTCCGATGCCGGATTGACCGGCGCAGGCGGCGGTGGCGGCGCTCCGAATCCAACCGCTGCTCTTTCCCAAGACCGGCTACCTTCCGGGGTAGGCGCATTCCAATTCGGTGCCAAGCAAACGGCGGACGATAATAATTACATCTTGTATGTGCATGGCTGGAACATGCCACCGTGGGAAAAAGACGCCTTTGCCGAGACTGCCTTCAAGCGGCTTTACTGGCAGGGATATAAAGGACGTTTCGGTGCCTATCAGTGGCCGAACACTTATCATCATTTTTCAATTGATGGCGCTACTGACTATGATCGCGGAGAATATTCCGCCTGGCTCTCGGCACTTCCGTTGAAGAATTTGCTCACGTCCCTCCATGGTCAGAGTGGATATAATGTTTCTGTGCTGGCCCACAGCATGGGCAACGTGGTGACCGGCGAGGCGCTGCGAATTGCGGGTCAGGCAGGGACGAGCGGCTTGGTCAGTACCTATGTGGCCAGTCAAGCGGCGGTGCCTGCCCACTGTTACGACCCGTCGCTGACCGGAAGTACCAACCTTTTGAATTATAGCGGCGCGTATTTTATCACGACGCCGAATATATATAACAACTGGTTGGTTGCGCCACAGTCGGCAGCGGGCGCAAGGAGCAACTTCAACAATGCAAACGACTACGCCCTTTCATTTTGGGAGACGAATCAAAAACTAAAGCCGGATGGCAGTGATGCCCTCTATTATTACCTCGGTATTGATAGTCTGGACATAGTGGACGATGCCTTTGGCAAGTGGATCTTCTTTCCGATCCCTCATCCGCTGCATTTGGGCGATGCAACGAACGTCCAGGACCGCTATGAAATCATGGCGCGTGCGGCCCAGGCGCGCAGCAAGGCCCTCGGGGCTGTACCAGCCGTTGCAGGCTTTGTGCCGCAGAACCTGCCGAGCCTGTGGCCAGTGGATACATTCCCGCAAACGAATGGTCCGTACAGCGCTCATCCGTGGCACAGCGCACAGTTTCGATTCACGAATGCCGACCAAAAGAGCTACTGGCATGCTTTGCTTGATCAGTTCGGACTATTACCGCTATGAACAAACGCCTCATTTTTATTATCGGAGGAATTCTTTTTCTCCTAGTTATTTGGTGGCTCTTCAGAGGGAAAGTGCCGGTAGCCAGTCAACTTCCTCCACCGAGTGAGCATCCTTCAATCGTCGCGTCTTCATCAACTGCTCAACCGACCGCAAGCTCGACCAACCAAACCAAGCAGCGACCTGCTCCGACCACTCTACCTGAAAGAAAAAGCAAAGCGGAACTCATGCGGATAGCATCGGAGGCTGAGAATAAGAAGGCTTTGGACTTCTTCGGAAAGGTCGTTGATCAATATGCTAATCCAGTTGAGGCTGTGAAAGTCAAAGCAGGTGTGGGATTGATTTTGGATTTCGATCATAGTGGTGGAAAAGAATATTACACGGAGACTGACGCTGCGGGGAAATTCAGTTTCGTCGGGATTCATGGAGCGGGCGTCGGATTTACGCTCACAAAGGAGGGCTACTTCTATAATCAAAGACTGCCTTCAACTAGTCGCCCGAATACTTATGTGCCTGATTCAAGCAATCCGGTGATCTTTCCAATTTGGAAATTAAAGGGCGCGGAGCCGATAGTTCACATTGAGGCTCACTGTGGACTGGCGGGTGATGGCACGGTGACGGGGTTTGATTTATTAACCGGTAAGAAAACCTCTGGCGGTGGCGATGTGATGATCGGGTTCGTTCGCAATCCCGTGAACATTGATCGAAGCAAACCATTCGAATGGACGCTGACGTTACAAATTTCCGGAGGCGGGCTCATTCCCATTGAGTCTGCCTACGCGAACGAAGCACCAGCAGAAGGCTATCAATCGTCTATCATCGCTAGCATGGCCGCCTCTGAAAAAAACTGGTCTCCCTCGTTCGTGCAGTCCTATTTTTTCAAGGCCCGCAACGGCCAGATTTATGGAAAGATAACCGTGAATCTTATGGCCAATTACCAGCCGCCGCCAACACGTTTTGAGATAGAAATCTTCACCAATCCGAAGCCCGGCAGTCGCAACCTTGAATTTGATCCGGCCAAAGCGATCACGCCGCCACGCTGACGTTTGCGAGCAACAACGCGCAATGATCCAAGCGGCACGCTGCGCGCCACCTCGACAAGCTCAGTGTCACGCATCCTGCTTCCTCCTTTCGCTCCTTCGTCGCTCCAGTCCGGTGGAGTGTAGCCCCGCCCGCGCAGGCGCTTGTGCCCCGAAGGCTCGGGGCACGGGCCGCCGGGCTGTTGCCCGGCTCCGCGTGCGGCATAGAGTGTCGGGCGAGGGATGCAGACGGGGGCAAGTGTGGAATCTTGGCAAACCGCTTCCTCAGCCGTGTTCGTAACTTTCTCCAATCAGCGGCACACAACGCTTTTTGACATTCACGGAATATTGCCTGTGTATTCCTTTCTATGGCAACGCCGCCTAATTTCGTTTTCAGTGTTTTGCTCTATGGCCTCTTGGTCCTTGGGCTGTTTGCGGCGCTGTGGGTTTATTATGATCGCCGGGACCGGGCGCTGTATGACGCCCAACGCCGGAAGATCAGTTTCCACTGCATCCGCTGTAATCATCTTTACATCGAGAAAGCCGGCACCGAAACCGCGCCGTGCCCCCGTTGCGGTCATGCTAATGTTCGGCTGAAATTTTAGTGGGGTGCTAATAGGCTGGAGCGGTTTAAATAGTTTTGCAGCCGCGCTTGAGCCGTAGGCGAACGCGTGGTCCGAGACGTGGCCACATGATTCATAAAAATGCGCTAATTGCCTGAGTCGATTGGCCTTGGCGAAATTTCGGTCCACTCAGTTCGGAAAAGGCATTTATTGGGATTGATTCACGCACCGGCTTTCACCCATAACTTCGCATGGCACAGACAATCGCCGTTCTTGATTTCGGTTCCCAACTCACCCAGGTGATTGCTCGTCGCATTCGCGAGAGCCAAGTCTATTCAAAAATCTATCCCTTCGCCACTCCGGCCGCGAAACTTCGCGAGGATGGCGTGGTGGGGATCATCCTCTCCGGTGGCCCGCAAAGCGTGTACGCGAAAACGGCTCCGCATCCCGATCCGGAGATTTTTAAACTCGGCGTTCCCGTGTTGGGTATTTGTTACGGCGTGCAGCTGATGGGTCATTTCCTCGGTGGCACGGTCGCGCACAGCAAAGCCCGCGAATATGGCCACGGCGTTCTGACAATCAAAAAAGCCGGCAAACTTTTCGCCGGTCTGCCGAAGAAACTCCGTATCTGGAATTCCCATGGCGACAAACTCACCAATCTCCCACCGGGCTTCGTGGCGACTGCCGTATCCGACAATTCTCCTTTCGCGGGCATCGAGGATCCGAAACGCGGGTTCTACGGCATTCAGTTTCATCCGGAAGTTTTCCACACCGAGCGCGGCGTGGATATGATCCGCAACTTTCTCGTGACGGTTTGCGGCGCGAAGCAGGACTGGACGACCAAGGATTTCATCGCCCACGCCGTGGCCGATATTCGGGCTAAGGTGGGCAAGTCGCGCGTGCTCCTCGGTCTCTCGGGGGGCGTGGATTCTTCCGTGGCTGCGGCGCTCTTACACAAAGCCATTGGCAAACAGCTCACCTGCGTGTTCGTCGACAACGGCCTCCTGCGCAAAGGCGAGCGCGACTATGTCGAGTCGCTCTATGCGCGGCATTTTAAAATCGATCTTCGCGTCGTCGATGCTTCGAAACTTTTCATCAAACGCCTAAAAGGAATCTCTGAGCCCGAACAGAAGCGCAAAATCATCGGCCGCACGTTCGTTGAGGTTTTTGAGAAGTCGCTGAAATCCATCGGGGGCGCGCAATTCCTGGGGCAGGGGACACTTTACCCGGATGTCATCGAGAGCGTGTCCATCGCAGGTAATCCCGCTTCACTCATCAAGACGCACCATAACGTCGGTGGCTTGCCTGAGCGCATGAAGCTCAAACTCATCGAGCCGTTGCGCGAACTTTTCAAAGACGAGGTCCGTCTCGTCGGCGCTGCTCTCGGCCTGCCGAAGGAAGTCGTCTGGCGCCAGCCGTTCCCCGGTCCTGGCCTCGGGGTTCGCGTAATGGGTGATATCACAGCGGATAAGTTGGAAATCCTCCGCAATGCGGATCACGTCCTCCAAGATGAGATGATGAAGTCCGGTTACTATTGGAAGGTCTGGCAGTCCTTTGCCGTTTTTCTGCCGGTTAAAACCGTGGGTGTTTTCGGCGACGAACGCACATACGACTACGTCATCGCACTTCGCATCGTGGAAAGCGTTGACGCCATGACAGCCGATTGGGCCAAGATTCCCCACGATTTGCTCCAGAAAATTTCCAGCCGCATCACCAATGAGGTGCGCGGGGTCAGCCGAGTGGTGCTGGATATCAGTTCGAAGCCCCCCGCCACCATTGAGTGGGAATAATCGATGGAGGACGAGGCGTGGTTTGGAACTCCGCCTAGAAACCCGTGGAATAGATGAGTTTCCCGTTGCGCCAGACGGCACCTATGACCATCTTCACGGTCAAATTCATCCATGAATGCCCGTTCCGTTTTTCTGTTAACCGTCTTGTTGATCGCTCCCTGGCAGCTCAGTTTCGCCGATACCCAGGCTGAAGAATGGATCACCAAAGCCCGCGCCGCCGTGGGGGCGGAGAGTGCTCTCACTGCGATCAACTCGGTCCGTTTCATTGGCAGGGTAGAGACGATTCAAAAAATTCCCTCCAAAGAAGCCCCGGCAAAAATGGAGGAAAAAACTATTCGCTTGGCGATCGATATCGATTTTCAGAAACCCGATCGGCAGCGCATTGTTTTGCGTTCGGATAAAACCGTCGAAACCACCGCCCTGGACGGGTATGATGGTTGGATTCGCCGGGCTGAGATCGGCAAGGAAGCTCATAGCCAGCTCACGTTATTGGAATCCACCCAGATCAAACGATTGCGAGCCAGTGTCTGGGAAAATCTATCATTTTATCGTGGAATCGAAGCCCGGGGCGGGCGCGTCGAGTATCAGGGCGAAGCTGAGGTCGATGGGAAAACCTGTGTCGTGCTGGCTTTTATCCATGCCGCGAATATCAGCTTTACCCGGTATTTCGATAAGACCACCGGTCTCCTCCTCAAGTCGGTTACGGAGAGTGGCGGCGAAATCAAGGAGGAGGGAGAAATCATGGTTAACGGTATTCGTTATCCCAAAAAACTTATCAACAAGTCGCCAGATGGGCAGGTTGCTACGATACTTTTCGATACCATAAAAGTGAACGAGCCCCTGCCGGCCGACGAGTTTGCCGTGCCCGATGCCGTGATGCGCTAAGGGGCTTGAGGCCAATCGGCCTCGCTCGGTACTGCGCCAAGCTTATCATACGATCTGTAGAAACTTCTTGGCTATCGGTCCTGCTATCTCGATGGAAATCGCTTGGAAGAGACGATCCGGAAGCCCGGATTTATGTGACAATCTCAGCACGCTGAGTATTTGTACTTACGCGCTGTGCTGGTCCGCTTATAAATCCACTAAACCGGCCAAGACGGCGGCTTTGTTTTGCAACCGGCATAATTTCTGCAATCTAGCTTGTACCTTATATGCAACCGAAGACCGCCCAACTAAAGATCGACGACAAAGAGTATTCGCTGCCCATCATCACCGGGACGGAAGGCGAGCGGGCCATCGATATGCGTAATCTCCGCAAGGATACCGGCCACATCTGCTACGATCAGGGATATGGCAACACCGGTTCATGTGAGAGCACCATCACCTATCTTGATGGGGATAATGGCGTGCTACGGCACCGCGGCTATCCCATCGAACAGCTGGCCATGTTCTCCAACTATGTTGAGACAGCCTATCTGGTGATCTATGGTGAACTGCCAAATTCGAAGCAGCGCAAGGCCTTTGGTCATCTCCTCCGTGAGCACTCGGCTATCGAAACCCAGATGCAGCGCATCTTCGATGGCTTTCCCAAGAATGCGCCCGCGATGGGCATGCTTACTTCCATTGTCAGTTCCCTCGCCGCTTATTATCCGGAACTCGCGACCAACAATTTCGAAAAAGATTTGGAGCACTTCGATCTGGCTGCGCCCATGGCCATCTCGAAAATCCGCACCATCGTGGCGATGATTTATCGCTACCGGCACGGTCTGCCTTTCATTCATCCGCGCGATCTGCCCTTCGCCGATAATTTCCTGCACTTGATGTTCTCTGACCCGTACGTGGCCTATGTGCCCGTGCCGGAGGTCACCAATGCGCTTAACCTCCTCCTCTTGCTCCACGCTGATCACGAGCAGAATTGCAGCACGTCCACGGTGCGGATGGTCGCTTCCAGTGGCGCCAATCTTTTCACCTCAATCTCTGCGGGTATTTGCGCTCTCTCCGGTCCCTTGCACGGCGGGGCGAACTCGGCGGTTATGCACATGCTGCAGTCGATTCACGACGAAGGCGACGACGGCACGCGTTTCATTGCCGCAGCCAAATCCGGCTCAAAGAGCAATCGCTTGATGGGCTTTGGCCACGCCGTTTATCGTAATTACGATCCACGCGCGCGGATCATCGGCACTGCTTGCGACAAATTGCTCACGCGCTTGGGTAAGTCCGACCCGTTGCTGGATATCGCGAAAAACCTCGAGCACGCCGCCCTGAACGACGAATATTTTCTTTCGCGCAAGCTCTATCCGAATGTCGATTTCTATTCGGGTCTCATTATGCGCGCCCTCGGTATTCCCACCGATATTTTCACGGTCATGTTTGCCATTGGCCGGTGCCCGGGCTGGATCGCCAATTGGAAGGAAGTCGCGACCAACGCCAAGGGCCGCATCTATCGTCCGCGTCAGATCTACATCGGTGCGGTCAAACGCGACTACGTACCGATGGACAAACGGGGTTGAGGATCGTCAGATGGCGCGTGCCCTCCGGACGCGTTTTTCATTTCCTGTAGCGACTGCTCCGGCGCGATCAGGATACGCGCCCTCCCTCAAACCGCGCCATCATTCGGCGGAGGCACTCCGTTCTCCGCCGCTTCTGCTTTCTTCGCTGTTGGCTGGCGCATAATGTCGTCTAGGCCCAACCCGGTCAGTCGCTCCACGCCTTTGAGCAGGCGCCAGAGCGCATACATCATCATGGGCAGGCTGGTCAGCACCATCACGATCAGGCTCGCCCAATGCATTTTCGCGAGCTCAGCGTTGAAGGCTTCGCTGCCGGCCGGACTGACCAACAGGTATCGAGCGAGAAAATAATTCAGGATCGCACTCACGAACATTGCCAAAGCCAACAGCTTGCTGGCGGATCTCATCAACACTTGGAAATCGACCTGCGCCCCGCGGGCGTTGAGCACGGCATCGACTTTCTCCACGTCGATCACCTGCGGGTTGTAGAGCATCTCATGCACGAGCGGCTCCTTGGCGCGCATGGAGGCCAGCACGGCCAGGCCGATCAGGGTGGGGAAGGCGGCGTCTTTAACCGCAAACCAGAATCCATCCAGCTTCATCAAGGTGAAGCCACCGGAAAGCAGCACACTGGCAAATCCCACCAAGGAAATGAAGTTAAGCCGCCGCCGCTGGATGAAATCGTGGATGCCATAGCCGAGAGGAAAGGCGACCGCGACGATCAATCCCCACTTGGGGCCGAGCAGATTGTCTCCGCTCGCCTTGGATAAAATAGCCGTCGGAATGATGAGATTGCAGATCAGGTTAATCCACAAATTTTCATGTTTTGGCTTGGTCGCGGCAGACATGGGGCCAAGGCAAAAGGGAACCCGCCCAAACAGGAAGCCAGAAACCGAACCGGGACAGTTTTTTCCTGTTTCCATGTGGCCTGCTTTTGTGTCTATCTCCCCTCGTGATTCTTCTGGGAGTAAATATCGACCACTGCGCCACCCTCCGCCAAGCCCGCTACCGGCAGGCTGGGTTGACCACCGGTGGCAACGTCGAACCCGATCCGGTGACATTTGCTCTGCTCTGCGAACGCGCCGGGGCCGACTGCATCACCGTTCACCTGCGCGAAGACCAACGTCACATTCAGGAACGCGATGTGTGGCGCCTGCGCGAAAGTTGCGGCACTCGCCTCAATCTAGAAATGGCCTGTACGCCAGCGATGACGGAATTTGCCCTGCGTTTGAAGCCGGATTCGGTCTGCCTCGTCCCAGAAAGCCGGGAAGAAATCACGACCGAGGGCGGGTTGGATGTCGTGAAAAACCGGAAGAAGGTCCAGCGCGTGACCGATGCGATGAACGCTGCCCGCATCAACACCAGTCTCTTTATCGACGCCGACGAACATCAGATTGCGCTGTCGGCCAAGATCGGTGCGCCGTGGATCGAGTTGCACACCGGTGCTTACGCCAACGCTTACCATGGTCCACACCGTGTCTCCGAGCTGAAACAACTTTCCCGGGGTGCCACTCAGGCGCATGAGCTCGGCCTGATCGTGAATGCCGGCCACGGCATCAATTACGTCAACATCGCCGAAGTCCGCGCCATCCCTCATCTGCACGAACTCAACATCGGTCACAGCATCGTGAGCCGCGCGCTCTTTAGCGGCATCGAAGAAGCCGTCCGCGAAATGAAAGCGCGGATGAATGCGGGTCAGTAGAGAGGGTCGCAACTTACGGCGAACAACAAAAAAACGCGTCCTTTCGGACGCGTTTGAAACTCTGGCTCTCACTTTCTCTCCCTTACGATTCGATCAACGTGAGGTCGGGCTCGAAGCTGACGGCGAGGCGGTACACTTGACCCGGACGCATGACAAGCGGGTGGTCGCGGACGAACATCTGCACATAGTGGAGCTTGCCGTAGTTGGTGCGGTACGCGGGATCGGCGGTGACGGTTTCGGTTTCCTGCCAGTTGGCGTGGAAATCGTCCTTCAACACCGAGCAGCGGTGACCGAGTGGCCCGAGCGCGGGCGAATTGCCCTGACGGTACTTCGAGTGTGGCGCGCCGATGACGATTGCCATGCGGAACTTGTCGAGCGTGACCTGATTCTTGACCGTGTAGGCGAACTCGGCGCTGACTTTGCTGCCGGTGAAGGTCCATTGAACTTTCACGCTGCCGATATTCTTCACGAGCTCTTCCTTCGTGTTGATGAGGTCGGGCTGTTCGTAGCGGAAGTAATAGGAATTCTTGAGGCCGAGACCGACGACGCACTTCTGGCCGTAGAAGGCCGGGACGGTGACATTCTCGCCGAACGTGAGCTCGGGGACCATGACCGGGAGATAAAGATTGTTGGGACAATCAAAGATGCCGGGGCTGTGCGGGAAGGGAAGATTGTCGGCGATACAGTTGCCACCGGAGCTGACCAGCGGGAGCTGGACGTGGAGGCCGCTCTCGGCGTCGCGATAGAGGAAGAGGCCCTGTTCTTTGCGATTCGATTTGTCGTAGATGACGAAGCGGCCGCTGGTGCGGGCGGCGTCAACTTTGACGCCATCGGGCATGTGCACCGTTTTCGCGAGACGGGCCCATTGGCAGAGGTAACGGGCGGCATCGAAGTTCGCCATGCGCGTGGTGTGCGAGGCGAAAGCGGTGCGCTCGTCGTCACGGATGTCGAGGTAGCCGTGTTCCTGATCGAGGTAGGTCTGGAAGAAGAAATAGAACAGGCGACGCAGGATGTCGTAGTACTTGTTCTTTTGGTCGTCGGGAATCCAGCCGTCGCGGAGTCCTTGGAGAATGAGCGTGATGCAATGCATCTGGCCGTAGGCACCGGCGGATTTGCCGTAGGCCCAACCGAGACCGTCGGCTCGCACGAGGTCCGGCATCATCTTGATATATTTCTCCGCGTAAGTGCGGAGCGTCGGGAGCTTGCGCTCGCGGAGGGCGGAATTGGCGTGGAGCTGCAGCGCGGAACGGGTGAACACGAGGGACATCACGCCGTACAAATTAAAATGACCGCCGATGCCGGGCTCGGTGTCGTCAAGGAAACCGGTGGAGCTGGTTTGCTCGATGCGTTCGACCATGCGCTCGATGAGGCGTGAGGTTTCATCCTTCTTGGAAAGGCCGAGGGAGAAACGGCAGACGGCTTTCGCGATGTTGAAGGCCTGCCAATAATTATCGTAGTCGCTGCGGTGCAGGAGCTGTTTGTCGAGGCGTTGGCGGGTTTCGTCGACGAGGCGTTCCCAAACGGGATTGCGTTCCTTGGAGGGACCGAAGGCGAGGAGGCCGAGTGAGGCGTAAGCGAGGCCGTTTTCCGCGGCGGGCTCAGTGAAGACCTGGGCGGTGATGGTGCGGGCGGCGAGATCGATGAGATCCACGCCCTTGAGCGTGGTTTCACCGGTGGCGCGATAATATTCGCCGAGAGCATAGGCCACGTGGCCGGGCTCGTCGGAGCGCGAGGTTTCGTTACCGATGGGCGAGAGGGAACCGTCTGGGTTGATCGAGTCGAGGTTGTGGCTCAACATTGATCGAGCCATATCGAGGCATTGCTCGGAGAAGCTATTCATTAAACAGGAGGGACAGGGTGGAGGTTGATAAAAGTGGGCGAGGTAAAATCAGCGGGCGATGAGCTTGATGAACTCAGCGTTGGTCTTGGTCTTGGCGAGGCGCGTGACCATGGTGTCGGTGGCTTCCTCGATTTTCTGCTGCACGAGGGCGCGGCGGAAAAAGTGGATACCTTCGAGGGTCTTTTCGTCGAGGAGGAGTTCCTCTTTGCGGGTGCCGGAAGCAGCGACATTGACGGCGGGCCAGATGCGCATTTCGGCGGCCTTGCGGTCGAGGACGAGCTCCATGTTGCCCGTGCCTTTAAATTCCTGGAAGATCACGTCGTCCATGCGCGAGCCGGTCTCGACAAGAATGGAGGCGATGATCGTGAGTGAGCCACCGTCTTCGGTGTTGCGGGCAGAGGCGAAAAGTTGGCGGGGGCGTTCGAGAGCGCGGACATCGAGACCGCCGGTGCCGGTGCGGCCGGAATTTTTCGCGGTGTTGTGGGCGCGGGCGAGACGGGTCAGGGAATCGAGCAGGAGCACGACGTCTTTGCCGGCTTCGACGAGGCGCTTCGCGCGTTCGATGCAAAGATCGGAGACGCGCAAATGATTTTCCACCGGATCATCATTGGAGGAGGCCCAAACTTCGGCAGGGACGCTGCGTTTGAAATCGGTGACTTCCTCGGGGCGCTCGTCCACGAGCAGAATCATGACATGGCATTCGGGGTGATTCTGGATGACGCCGAGAGCGATATCGCGCAGGAAAGTGGTCTTGCCGGTGCGGGGCGGGGCGACGACGAGGCCGCGCGTGCCTTTGCCGATCGGGCAGAGGAGATCGATGACGCGGTTGGTCATGCGGCCGTCCTTCATCTCGAGTTTGATCTGCTCGTTGGGCGTGATCGTGAGAAGATTGGGGAAATCGAGCATGTGGCGGCGGGCCTCGATATCCATGCCGTCCACTTTCTCGATGAAGCGCACCTTGGGATTCGGGAAGCGACCATCGGGGGCGGCCATCGCGGTGATGAGGTTGCCTTGCTGGAGCTTGAAGCGGCGGATCAATTCGCGGGGGACGAATGGATCAGTGGGGCGGTTTCGGCCGAAACGCGCGAGATCGAGCAAGGAGCCGTTGCGGCTGTTGTCGATGTCGAGGACGCCTTCGACACGCACGGAATTATCCGGTGGAGGCGGGGGCGTAGCAGGAGCGGGTGAAGGTGAGGGGGCCGGAACGGCCGGGGTGGCCGCTGGCTGATTATCATTTTCCATACAAAAAAATTAGTTATCGAGCTGCCGAGACTTGACCGTTGAATCTGTCGGCGGCATTGATGGAACTTTCGCAATTCCAACCCCCAATTTAGGAGTACCAGTGACTGATCAAACGATAACCTCAGTGTCCCGGGAGAGTAGAGTATTCAAACCCTCGGCCGAGTTCACGGGCCAAGCAAATCTTGGCAGCTTCGCCTCGTACCGTAGGCTCCATGCCGAGTCTGTCAACGCTCCAGAAAAATTTTGGGAAAAACAGGCCAACGAACTTATTGTCTGGCGAAAACCTTTTAAGAAAGTCCTGCAATGGAAACCGCCGCATGCCAAGTGGTTCTTGGGTGGGAAGTTAAACGTTTCCGAGAATTGCATTGATCGGCACCTCGGCACGGCGCACGAAAATAAAGCCGCATTAATTTTTGAAGGCGAGCCCGGCGACGTGCGTACCATCACGTATCGGCAACTTTATTTTCATGTCTGCCGCATGGCCCATATTTTGGAAAATATGGGCATCAAATCCGGTGATCGCGTCGCGATTTATCTGCCCATGATTCCCGAAGCTGTCATCGCGATGCTGGCCTGCGCGCGCGTCGGCGCGGTGCACACGGTGATTTTTGGCGGCTTCAGCGCCGAGGCGATCAAGGACCGTATCAACGACTGCCAAGCGAAGCTCGTCATCACGGCCGACGGCGGCTGGCGTCGTGGGAAAGTCATCGAGCTCAAAGCCAACGTCGACAAAGCTCTCGATGGTGCGCCCTGCGTGCACTCAGTCTTGGTCGTGAAACGTTGCGGCAATCCCGTCACGATGAAAGAAGGTCGCGACACCTGGTGGCGCGAGGCTTGGGAAGGCGCCCCGAACAAGCACGCCGCGAAAGCTTTCGATTCCGAGCATCCGCTCTTCATTCTCTATACGAGCGGCTCCACGGGAAAACCGAAGGGCGTACTCCACACCTCCGCCGGTTACCTGCTCGGTGCCAAACTCAGCTCCAAATACGTTTTCGATCTCAAGGACAGCGACCGCTACTTCTGCACCGCCGACATTGGCTGGATCACCGGCCACAGTTACGTTGTTTACGGTCTGCTTTCGAACGCCTCCACGATTTTCCTCTATGAAGGCGCGCCCAATCAGCCCGAGCCCGACCGCTTTTGGCAGATGATCGATCGCCACGGCATCACCATTCTCTACACGGCACCGACCGCCATCCGCGCTTTCATGCGCTGGGGCGACAACTACGTGTTGCGCCATCGCCTCGACTCGCTGCGCCTCCTCGGTTCCGTGGGTGAACCAATCAATCCCGAGGCTTGGATGTGGTATCATCAGATGATTGGAAAAAAACGTTGCCCGATTGTCGACACGTGGTGGCAGACCGAAACCGGATCGATCATGATCTCGCCGATTCCCGGCGTCACGCCGACCAAGCCCGGTTCCGCCACGCTGCCGTTTTTCGGCGTCAAGGCGATGGTCGTCGACTCGGACGGCAAGGAAGTCGCGCGCAACAGCGGCGGCAAACTCGTCATCACTCAACCGTGGCCTTCGATGCTCCGTACGCTCTGGGGCGACGATGAGCGTTTTAAAAAAGCGTACTACAGCGAATTCCCGAAGCATCCGCATTATTACTTCACCGGCGATGGCGCCCGGCAGGACAAAGACGGTTACTTCTGGATTATTGGACGTATCGACGACGTGCTTAATGTTTCCGGTCACCGCATTGGTACTGCCGAGATTGAGAGCGCGCTCGTGTCGCATCCCTCGGTCGCGGAGGCGGCCGCCGTGGGTCGTCCCGACGAACTCAAGGGCCAGGCCCTCGTGGTGTTCGTGACGCTTAAGTCCACGCACGCCGCCAGCGAAGAGCTCAAGGAAGCCCTGCGCGCCCATGTCGGCAAAGAAATCGGCTCGCTCGCCAAGCCCGATCAAGTGCGCTTCGCCGCCAGTCTGCCCAAGACCCGCTCCGGAAAAATCATGCGCCGTCTCCTCAAGGAGCTCGCCACGAATGGCAGCATCAAGGGAGATACCACCACGCTCGAAGACTTCTCTGTAATCGCTGCCCTGCAATCCGACGATTGAACTCCCAACCAGGCTAAATGTTTCCGGCTCCCTCAGGGGCCATTAAAAACCGTGCAGGCTTTACGCTGCTCGAGCTGCTGGTCGTGGTCGGAATTATCGCGCTTCTCTCCGGTCTCGTGCTCGGGGTGGGGCGGCACGCCATTGAAACCGGAAAAATCGCGCGCGCCAAAGGTGAGCTCGTCGTGCTCGCCGCCGCGCTCGAAGCCTATCAACGCAGCTACGGCGATTACCCGCAGACGAAGGATGGAAATCGGTTCCTCCAGTCTTTAATCGGGCGACGCGGTCCGCTCGGTAGTTTGCTCGACGGCCGGTGTCTTATCGAGGCGGCGAAATTCACGACCGCTGCCGCACTCGATCCGTTCACGAACAGCACCGCAGTGCTCATTGATCCGTGGGATCAGCCCTACGTGTACGCTTACAAATCCCAATCACCGTGGACGAATTCCCGTTTCGTCCTCTATTCGATTGGCCCCGACGGTGTGGATTCACCCACACTTTTGCCCGGCGGATTCATCGATCCCTCGCCAGCGGTGAACACCGACAATCTCTACGCGAACCGATGAAGATTATGAAAACCAATGCTGACTTTGTCTTTTGTAGGAGCCTGTTTACAGGCGATTCCGAACGTCGCGGGATGGCGGATATTTCGAGTCGCCTGCAAGCAGGCCCCTACATCAGGAAAATTTGGTATTTGCCATTCGGTATTTGTCATTCGGCGCGCGGTAGGCGCGCCTTTACCCTCCTCGAACTCCTTTCCGTCATCGCCGTCATCGGAATTTTGGCCGCGTTGCTTTTTCCCGGCCTCAGTGCTGCCCGCAATTCCGCGCATCGCGCCAAGACCCGCGCCCAGTTCACGCAATGGGCTGTAGCGACCGAATCGTTCCGCAGCGAGTACGGCTATTATCCCGCGTTTCATAGTTCCCATCTCGTGAATCCGACCGGACAGAACTCCGACGCCAGCACACTACATCTATTCCACGATATTTT
>JANYCF010000387.1 GCA_025360455.1 Opitutaceae bacterium
GGCGATTGTCGGCGGGCTGGTGGGACTTTTCCCGGTGCTGCGGGCTGAGCTCACGGCGGAGCAACGTCGGCAGGCGCAGGAGAGTGCGGTCGCAATTGCGGCGGGTCGCGTTGCTGAGGCCGATAAACTTCAGCCGGCTGCGGCTGCGGATCGTGCGGAATGGCTCGAACGGCGGGGGCGCTGGTTGTTGCGCGATGAGAAATGGGTGGAGGCCCAGAAGGATTTTCTGGCGGCGAAGAAACTGACGCCCAACAGCGTTCCAGTCGCGGCAGGGTTGGCGGAGGTGGCGCGGCAGCTTGGGCATGAGGAGGAGGCGATGGCGTTGATCAATGCGGTCGCTGAGCTGCGCAAGGCAGAGGATCCGGAGGCTCAGTTTTATGGATTCGAGCCAGGCGTGCGGCATATTTTCCTGCTGCTGCTGGAGATGAACCACGGTGGCGTGTCGGAGAGCTCCCTTGATGTAATCCCGTTTGGCGACGCGTTGCCCGACGCGTTATTGATAGTGGCGCGAAAAGCGGCCGAGGAAAGCGATGTCGCTATGGCGCGTGACCTCAGCACGCGGGCGATCACGGAGGCGGGTGGAAAATTTCCGGCGGCGGAACGGCTTCTTCAGGCCGTGCGCGCCGCGTTGGCGCAGGGGGAAGTGATGGAGCCGGGTTCGCCCGAGTTGGGGCGACTGCGGTTCAATGCCGAGGCGCAACTGGCCAAAGGCAAGGTGTATGAGGCGCAGCGGACGGCACAGGAGGCGTTGAAGTCGGGGCGGGACCGGCCGACCTTCGGAGCGAGGCAGTTGCTGTTTGCCCGGGTGACGGCGGCCGTGGCGTTTACGGACAATGCGTGGCCGGATAAAAGCTCCGAAGTAAAAGCGGATACGCTGGAGGCGCTCCATATTTTCGCGAGTGTTCCTGAGCCGGATGCTGAGTCGCTGCTGGTTGAGACGGCCCTGTTGACGCGTTTGCGGCAAATCGATCCGCTCTGGCCGGCGGGAAGTTTGCCCGCTCCGGCGATGCTGACGGCGGATTCGCCGCTCCGGCTGATGCTGGCCGAGCCGTTGCTCGCCGGGCTTGATCGCGTGGTGGCGCTGGAGAAAATATTTTTGGCGGAGTGGGGCCGGGGGCCGACGGCGGTTGAGCTCGAGACGGCGGAGGGTCGGGCCCGATGGGGGAAGATCAGCCGGGAAGGGGCGCTCATCGCTCACCTGCGCTGGCTGGCGTTGCCCGTCGATTCGAAGGAAGCCGCCAAGGCGTGGGCCAACGCGCGGCAACGGACGATCCTCGCGTTGCTGTGTGTGCCGGAGGATACGGCGGCCATGCACGAGGCGAAACAACACCCTTGGTTCAATGAATCAGGCGGACGGGACTATGTGATCGGCAATCCCGGTGACCTCACGCAAAAGCTAAAGATTTTATTGGCCGGCAAGCAGGCGAAAGATTCTGCGCCGCCGGAAAACAGTGAGGAGTTGTCCGCTTTGTTGACCGACGTGATGCCGTTGGCCGAGGGGGCGATTGATCTGGCGAGCACGTGTCCGGGCATCGCGGCGACGGTGGCGGTGCGGGTGACGGATGTGGTGGGACGCTTGCGGATGAAGCGTCAGGAGGACGTGGCTTTTATCGCGTCAGCGTTGGCGGACTTGGTGTGGGACTGGACCTATGATCCGGCGCGCGCCATGGACGTGACCGACTGGGGTTATGCCCAGCTCCAGATGCTATCGACGCAGATGCGATACGCTTTCGAGCCGCCGGCTGGACTCGATAAGACGCCGCTGGGCCGGCATGTGATGGAGCTTGATCGTTGGGTGTGGAATGGCGCGGAGGCGAAAACGGAACCCGTGACACCGGCACTGTGGGCGAAGATGCCGTCGGTGGTGTGGCGGCATGCGCTGGGCTCGGGTGGGACACCGGGAAATTTCAAGCGGTTGATGGAGGCCAACCGCAACGGGGCGTGGGGCATGAGCCTCTCGGTTTCATCCAGTGCGGGTCAGGCGGTGCAGCTGCTGGATAAGCGGCTGGGAGACAAGTTCGTCGCGACCATGAACGGGCCGGCGGCGGCGGAGTGGCTCGGTGCCCTGACGGAGATCGAGACGATGCTGAAGGAGCCCGGCGTGACGCCGGAGGTGCGTACGCGACTGGGGAGACAACTGAATTTGCACCGGGCGCAGGTGTTGATCGCCTCGGGCCAACCGGAGCTGGCGAAGAAAGAGCTGCCTGAACTGGTGGCGCAACTGGAGAGCAGTCGCAGGCAGCAATTGCATGAAGAAATTATGCAACGAGTGCAGGGGCATGAAGGGGCCGGTCTCGCGGATCTCGCGGACAGGCTTGACCGGGCGAAAGCAGAGGAGGAGCTGCATGACCGCGTGATGAAAAAGGAACGGGAAATCACGGAGGCGAAGCGCGCGGCCGCAGAGGCGGAATATGCCCGCACCCACAAACCGGTCGTGGTGGTCAAGGTCTGTCCGGTGTGCCTCGGCCGCGGCGGGGAATACCAACGATCATTACGCGGCGGCACCCAAACCTATAAGAAAACAGACGGATCAGGCCTGACGTACGAGAAAAGCCATGACGAAACCTGGGTAAAATGCGTGCCATGCGGCGGCAAAGGGACAATCGAGACGGTGCAGACAAAGTAAACGGGTGAGGTACGGCCCGGGTCGGGGGTGAAAGAGTTTAGGCTCTTGGGGCTGGGGTTTATTGAGGTTCACGTAATAGACTTACGCCATTCGGAAGTTTTGTCCCGCCGCTCCCGCGGCGGGCTACGTCGGAATGTAGCCCTGTCCGGGAGGACAGGGAGGTTTGCGGGAACGTCAGTCTAACGCGCGAGGCTCAGTAGGATCTGGGTGGGGGCGCTTTGGCTCGGGGCATTTTGGAGGGCTCGTCTCCCGACGGGCCGCGTTCGGGAATCACCAGCTCAGTGTTTCCCGAGACCGGAAGCTTGCGGTGGGTGCAAATTCAACTGTGATGACGCGAAACTCGCAGCATGGCCAAAGTACCGGACAACTCGTCGGAATTCATCCTCTACCAGACGGAGGACGGGCGGACGCGAGTACAGTGCCGCTTTGAGAATGAAACGATATGGCTGAGGCAGGCGCAGATCAGTGAGCTGTTTCAAAAGGACGTTCGGACCATCAATGAGCATCTGGTGAATATTTTCGACGAGGGCGAATTGAGCAGGGAGGCAACTATCCGGAATTTCCGGATAGTTCGCCAGGAGGGTGCGCGGCAGGTGACGCGGGAGATCGAACACTACAATCTGGAGGCCATCTTGGCCGTTGGCTACCGCGTGCGCAGCCATCGGGGGACGCAATTTCGTCAGTGGGCAACGGCGCGTTTGAGTGAGTTTCTAGTGAAGGGGTTCACGATGGACGATGAACGGTTGAAGAACCCGCCGGGCCACGGACAGAAAGACTATTATGACGAATTGCTGGAGCGCATCCGCGATATCCGGTCGTCGGAGCGGCGGTTTTATCAGAAGGTGCTGGATATCTATGCGACGAGCGTGGACTACACGCCGGACGCTGAGCAGTCGCAGCGTTTCTTTGCCACGGTGCAGAATAAAATGCACTGGGCGACGCATGGCCACACGGCGGCCGAGGTCATCGTTGAGCGGGCGGATGCGGGCAAACCATTCATGGGACTACTCGCGACCCGCTCCGGTGGGATTGTCCGGAAGGATGATGTCGCCATTGCCAAAAACTATCTTTCGGAGAATGAACTGCAGGTGCTCAATCGCATTGTGAATCTCTACATCGAATATGCGGAATTGCAGGCGTTGGAGCGCACGCCGATGACGATGCGCGACTGGATCGTGAAACTCGATGAGTTCCTGAAGGTTTCCGGGCGCAAACTGCTGGATCATGCAGGGAAGATTTCCGCCGAGTCCGCGAAGACGAAGGCGGAGCAGGAATATGATCGCTACCGGGCGTTCCTCGACACGCAGCCGCGCATCGTGGATGCGGAGTTCGAGAAAGTGGCGAAAGAATTAAAGAAACTGCCTGCGCCCAAGCCGAGGAAACGTGGGAAGAAGAAATACTGAACCGTCATGTCAACGCCTTTGCCGGTGGCGAGACCGGCGGGTTGGGACATTCATTATGCCTTGGACTGCTCTTGCAGTGTCGTAGATCAACGCGAAACGATGTCGCATCCAACGCCTTTTCGGGAAGGTCATTGTATATGGTCAAGATTGTATCGTTGGTGCCAACAGCCAAATTCTCAACGTTCCAAAGCTGCCAGACAAACCCCGCATTCGGTCGCTTTGATTCCAAATAGCTTTCCCATTCGCGCTTGGTCAGATCGATGATCGAGGCCTGCCGGCGATGGGCTTTGACCTCCACCCGCAGAAGCTCCGTTAGACGGTGAGCTTCGATATCGAAGCCAGGATTGAATGCCGGCATAAGCTTAACTTTCCAGCCCTGTTTCACCAATTGAGCTTCCACAAATCTTAGCCCGGCGGCTTCAATCGCATCCTTTTCAGATTGGGTGAGCGTTGTCCCCCTGCCCAAATCGGAACCCGTCGGTCCACTGTCCGCAGGAGCGGACTCGTGCGCCGGTCTCGGTTCACCCTGTTGGACACGCCACTCAAGGGCGTCGTCGGGAGATTTCAATGGCACGGGCAAAGTAATTGCAGGCGGCTGAGAATGTCCTCCGCTTGGAGCTGGGGAATTGCGAGGAACCTGTTCCTCCGGCGCGGCTGGTGACGGCTCCGGTTCCAAGGGCTGAGCTGGGATCGAGGAGACAGCCGGAGCAGCAAACTCGTTCAGACAACTGCTGATAAGGTCCTTGGAAACGCCGCGCTGCTCAAGTTTCTCGCGCCGCTCCTCATCGGTGTCACTGTTGATGAGCGTTTGATATAAATCGGCATCGCTATCTCGTTCGAGCAAGTTGGCCAACGCCTCGCCAAGATTCGCCTCATCTTTTCCTTTGGCCGTGAGAATGACGCTGCCGACGAGCGCCCAGCGGCGCTCAATCTCCTTTGCGTGGGCGACACCCGGTAAACGTACCTGCTCAACAAGCTGTTCTGCCCGTCTAACCTCAATCATCTTCAATTTGGCAAGAAATTGGTCGCGTTGCCCCGGCGCATCATTGCTTCGCTTGGCCAAAATATATGGTGCTACTTGCTGAAGTTGCTTGGTCAGGCCGGTCTCTGCTTCACCGGTGTCTGCTTTCCAGTTGGGCTGCGATTCGCAGTCCGCAAGCCTTCTCAATCCAAGCCAGCGTGCGGCGGCGAAGTGCAATGTTTTGGGAAAGGAAATCTGCCATACTTCTTGGGAAAACGCTTCCGCCACCAATGGATCATCGGTTAGCCAGATGGACGACGGTTCTGTGTAGGCAAATTCGGTGCCTCGACGGGCAAGTAGCGTCACCAGCAGCTGCGCGACAAATTGTTCTGGTCCGTTATTCCGCGCCAGCAAAGCCACCTCATAGCAGCGGCTGGCAGCTTGATAACTTTTCTCACCTTCTACGGCTGGATAGTGTCGCTGCATCCGTTCACCGAAGATATCGTTCCACTCTGACAAAGTGATTTCACTCAGTTCTTGTCGGATCAACCGGTTATTCCGCAACCAGTCCCGGACAATTGTCCACTGATCCCCAAAGAAAGCTTTGTCCAACATCGGCAGCAACGGCCTTAGTTCCTGCCGGATGGTCTCATCTGGATTCCACGATTTCTCCAGCGAGGCAACCGGACCGCTCGCAACGCAAGGTGCATTGGCCAGCTTCTGGACCTGCTCCCACCATAAAGCACTAGTTTCAGCTGAAACGTGGCTTCGTCCTCGTTTACCTGAAACATAAATTTTCTGACGCAACCCAAACTGAATCCAGTGATGTGCCAATAGAGTTAGCAAGCTGGCGAAAGACTCTCGTGGCATTTGTTCTGGGTTAATCAGGTCAAAGCCAAGAGGCGGTTTCACGTCCCCTGGATAAAATCCAACATGAGCAGATACACGCTCTTGTTCAGCCTGCTTCTGGCTCGGATCACTATATTCAACCAACCGAGGCCACTGTTTCACCCCCAATGTTTCCAAGAAAGCCTGCCAGTCTTGTTGATCGCCCTCGGGCACAGCAACCCATGCAACACCGGATACATCGTGATAGGTCCGGACCAGCATATCATTGCCCCACTCCTTGCCAAAATAACTTTGGCCGGCAGGAGCCCAAGCATCTCCCGCGTCAGTAACCAGTGGAACAGGGCAGCGCTCGATCTCTTTCACTCCCAATGTACGTAAATCGAAGTCGCCCGATTTTAGAAATTCCAAAAATCTCCCAGATGAGTCGATGCGTTGCGCCTGTTCCCAGTAGCGGGCAATCGCTTTGGCGCAGGACTCGACCATAAGTTTCTTTGACGGTGGTCTCAGACCGGATTCATGTAAAATTTTTCGTACGGATGAGTCCGCCGGAAGCGTTGCCAGCCGGCCCTGAAACCATGTGGCAAGAAATTTGAGCGGCAGCCACTCCGGTAGAGTGTTCTCACATAATCCATCGCGCCAACTGACACTGCTGCCCTGCAATTCAGCGAGCGAAGCCTGACCATTCTCAAGGGAAAGCACTTTTAGGCTACGAATGTGCCCCACCAGCACCTCGCCGCCTTGGGCTGATTTGGGCTGGCTCAGCCACTCAGCCAGCCATTGGAGGGCGTCCCAAAGAAAATCTTTATCACCATTTTCCAATTGGGACTCCAAGCTTGCGACTACTTCTGTCGCTCCAAGTTTGGTGCCACCTAGCTTTACGAGAACGGTTACGGCCTGGGGGAATTCCTCGATTCGTTCATGTACCAGCTGCATACCCAGCTTGCTTCTGGATAAAATACGGCGAGCGACCGCCCGGCCGGGAAAGGCCTTCTCAAAGACGGCCGCTTCAGTGATTCGCAGCATTGTTTTGCCAGTGTAATCTGGAACCCGGAGGTTGGTCTGGGCAGCGGCAACGATGTTTTCCCAGAGGGCTTTCGTCACCGAACCTTCGTCTTTTGTTTGGTCCGTTGGCGCCAGTAAGAGCAATCCAGCCTCGGGCCGATGTGGTGAGAATGTCCGTTGGGCATAATCAACGGCGCATCCTGCCAAGGTCTGGGCCAACCATGAATTGAACGGACTTCCTGAGAATGGCACAATCGCTGTGCGGTCTGATTTCGTCACGAATTCTGCATGAAGTAGAATATCCAGCGGTGCTCGGATTTCAGTCGGATAAAACACATGCAAAAATGGTGGCGGTTGATAGGGCGCCGGTGTCCCGCTTTCATCCATGAGTGATGCAACCAGACAGGCAGCCTGTTTGCAGCGCACCCGATCACTCGCGTCGGCAAATTCGTGCAGCGCTTCTGCAGGAGTTTCCAAGGCCTGCCGTGTGATACGCCACTGCTGTTCGGTGGCATCATTTTTCACATTCCAAATATCAGCTCCGAGCGACTCCACTGCGATGGCCCATGACCCCATATCCGTTTCAAACTCGACACGCCGCAGATGGTGGAAGGTCAGCAGAGTATGCGCTTCCAAAGCTTTGGCCTCAGCCATTGCGTCGGCAGCTGCATGTTCGCGCAACGGCAATCGAATCACCGTTGTGAATTTGCCTAGCCGTTCCAGTTCATGGTCCTGCTTTCCTTCTTCCCTCCTATCCAGCCAGTGCGGCAGCCAAGTATAGGGAACTTGGACCATGTTCTCAAAGCCGTTCATCTCAAGAAGCTGCCGCGCATTCTCTTTGTTGAAGCAGACTCCTTCAGCACCGGCGAAGATGGCCGGTTCTCGGGTCACGCAATATACCGCCTTGAAACCGAGACCCTTCCGTCCGATGGCTTGAGCTGGCTTGTCGGAGAGATGCAGGGCGCTGATTGAGCTTATCGCTCCGGGCTTCAGCCCTTCGCCATCATCGGCAAAGTAGACCGCGGTTGCCGTTATCCGCAGTTTGACCTCTTTGGCACCGGCATCATCGGCGTTTTGAATCAACTCGAACAACCAGCGGTTGACGTGGTCCCTTGTTACCGTCTCAGCGCTATTTGTATCAATACGAATTTGCTCAGCACTGGCCTTGTAAACGTTGATCCGCTTTTGGCACCAAGCGTCGATCGCGTCCTTGAGGAGGTGGTTCGTGTCATCCATATCTGATTCGTGGCGTAGCCAATGTATGGATGAATCGAGTCGCAATATCTATACGGTTAATGAAGAGGATTTCGAATGAGACAAAAGCCGAAGAGAGTTTCACCGACGAAGACCATGAGCTGAGGGAAGCGTGTTAGGGACAACACGCTCCACCTTCATGGCTCTTGCTCACAGCACCTTCAGTGTCTTGCGGTAGAATTTGATGACTTCGTCGGGGTCGTCGGTGAAGAGGATGTAGTCGGACATCCAGGCGGGGGCGCGTTTGTCGCGGATCATCGTGTTCACCTGTTTGCGGAGGTCGCCCCAGAATTTGGCGTTGAAAAAAACGTACGGGACGCGGGGGCGGATGCCGAGCTTGAGGTTGCAGAGCTCGATGCCGATTTCTTCAAGCGTGCCGACGCCGCCGACGTTGAAGATGCAAAAATCCGCAGCTTCGAACCATTTTTGGCGGAAGTGGCGGGAGGTTTCCTGGAAGGTGTTGAAGAAATCGACGCCGAGTTCGGGGGGCTGCGCCTCGAGCTCGAGGAAGCAGGCGCCGGTGAGTGCGCCGTGGCCGCGGGCCTGTTCGGTAGCGAGGCGCATGACGCCGCCGCCGCCGCCGGTGAGCACGCCGAGATTTGATCCCATGAAGCTGGTGAGTTTTTCGACCAAGCCGGAGATGCGGGCGGTGTCGGCTGGAGCGAGTTCGAAGGCGGAACCATAGAACGCGAGGATGGTGGATTCTTGGAATTTGCGGGCGATTTCCTCGCGGACAAAAAAGCCGTGGTCACGTTTGTAGGTGTGGAGATAGAGATCCTTGGTCATCTCATCGTACCAATACACTTTGATGCCGATGGCGTGGAAGGTATCGAGGCGGGCGTGGGCGTTGCTGGAGAGAAAATAACCGTGGGTGCGCGAGGCACGGCGGAAGATGAGGCGTTTCAGATTCACGTCGCCAATGCGCGTGATGAGCTCGATGTGTTCGAGCAGATCGGGGAAGTAATCGACGATGAGGGTATCAGCGTGTTCCGGAGCGGCGTCGAGCGCCTGGATCATGGTGCGACTGCCGAGGGGGCAGGCGTGATCGGCAAAGAGTTTTTTGAGATCGTCGTCTTTCGCGCGCACGAGGATGGCGCGATTTTCCATGGTGGCGCTTTGGCCGTGGACCACGATTTTGGTCTTGGGCCGGGGGTCGCCAGTGTCACGGGCAGGTGCGGTATCGAGGCATTGGTAGAGTTCCTTGGCGGTGCCCAAGAGACGCTGGCGTTTTTTGACGAGGGTTTTGGCTTCGGGATCGTCGAAGGGCGGGGCGCGGAAAACCTCGACCGAGACCATCGGATTAACGACGGGATGTTCGCCGGTGTTATAGATTTCCAGCATGATGTTCGTGCCGAAAGTCTTAATGGGATCGAGGAGGACGGCGCTGGTGTGGAGACCGAAGTTGCCCTGGCCGGGATTGAGCCGGACATAGTGCTCGCGCAGATACATGGAGCAGCTCGTGAGAATGCCGGAGTGGGGCGGAATGGTCAGGGGCGAGGCGTCGTGGCGGAGCTGAACTTTGTCGATGAAAGAGCGGCCGGCATAACCGCTGACGATGTGCTCGAAGTTGAGGCGTTGGAGCCGGGAGCTGAGGGTGTAGCTGACTTGATGCGGGGTGAAGAAGACGCGGCCACTGCTATCGATGGAGATCGTGTTGGGGAGCTTGAGTTTGTTTTCCTGAAGGGCGGTCCAGACTTCGGTGCTGGAAAGTTTTGCGGCGGCGGGAGCGTAGAAAAGGCGGCCGGCGGGCATGCCGGGGCGGATGAGTTTTTTCCAATAGGCGGCGTGGGGGAAGCTGCGGTCGAAGAGGAAGGCTTCGGCGGTGAGAACGATCCGATGGGTTTCGAAGGCCGGCTGACCCTGGGTGATCATCTCGATGCCGATGCGGGCGAGGGAACTGCGCTCGGTGAAGTGCAGGTCGGCGGGGTGGGCCTTGAGGAACTCCATTTCGGCGGGATGGCGGGGCCAAAAAGCGAGAGTGAGGGCGAGGGAATCGCTGCCTTTGGCTTTGATCGAGAGAATCTGGCCGTCGGTGCTATGCCAGAATTGGTTTTCGTCCATAGGATTGGGAGGGTGGGCCAGAGAACAAGCGCTGACAAGCTTGGGGTTGCCCTGTGGCGGTGGGGTGAAAAGGTGAGAATTAAGCGCCAATGTTATTGATTTTTCCTGGAGGGGTGAGCAACTTTTCGCCTTTTAACGGCACAAACTAGCCCGGGCCGTTTCTTAACCGGGCTATACTACTCCCAATGAAATTCATCAACAAACTCACGACAGGTATCGTCAGCATGGGTCTTTTTGCTAGCGCTTTTGCTGAAACGGCTCCTGCCTCCAAGCCCATTAAATTTGAATTGCCTCCCGTTGGCAGCAGCACGGCCCAGCCTGCAGCCGCTCCAACGGCAGCCGCTCCGGTAGCTCCAGCGGCCCCAGCGGTTAAATTCACCCAGGCTCAGCTGATGGAAGCATTCGGCTTGATCCTGGCGTTGCAAAAGAATCTAGCGGACTTGGAATTCACTGCGGCCGATGTGGATTCAATCGCCCAGGGTATGAAGATGGTGATCGCACAAGAAAAACCAGCATACGATGTCCAGGCGATTGGACCCCAGTTGCAGGAGTTTCTTGGCCAACGGCAGCAGGTGCTCCTGGGCAAGATTCACGATCAAAATATAGCCATGGGCACGGCCTTCTTTGCTAAATTGAAGGACAATAAATCAGTCCAGATTTTGCCCAGCGGTCTGGGTATCGAAGTAATCAAGGCGGCCTCTGGTCCTACGGTTAAGTTAGGTCAGGTCGCGAAATTTCACTACACGCTTTCTGCTTTGAACGGGCAGGTCCTCGAGTCCTCAGCCGGTCATGAGCCGATGGAAGGCTTGGTCGAGAAAGACGCGATGATCCCCGGTATGGTGGAGGCGCTCCAGAAAATCCCCGTCGGTGCCAAGTATAAAGTATATGTCCCCTATCTGCTCGCTTATGGTGAACAGGGTGGACAAGGCATGCCGCCGGCTGCTTCCCTTATTTTCGAAGTTGAAATGCTTGATGTGAAGGATGCCCCGAAAGAGGCCGCTCCCGCAGCCAAGTAAGACGTTTAAATTTTTTAGATTTCAATGCCCTCCCGAGTGGAGGGCGTTTTTTTGTCTCAGGTTTGTGGTTCGGGGATCTTTGTGCGCTATCCGGTTGATCGGGCTCGACAGGGAAGTAGCGCAGGCTTCCAGCCGGCCTCAGACGAAGCAGGCAAGATACCTGCGCAAACCCTCTCGCGCAGGTCGCGCTTGCGCTGGGAACGGAGCCGGTGTTCGCTGCGGGCCGACTTGCATGGCACAGACTGGCCCCAATCTTTATTTAGTTGGTTTCACCGGCACGGGAAAAAGCACCGTGGGCCGGAGCGCAGCCGTGCAACTCGACTACCGTTTCATCGATAGTGATCACGAGATCGAGCGGCTGCATGGTCGAACGATCGCGCAAATATTCGCGGAGGAAGGCGAGCCCGTGTTTCGCGCGCTGGAACGGAAATTTATTCTCGAACAACACCCGGCGAATGGCTGCGTGGTGGCGTGTGGCGGTGGGTTGGTGGTCCCGGAAGGTATGCTGGAGCTGTTGCACGCACGCGGGGTGGTGCTTTGTCTGCACGCCAATTTGGAAACGGTCATCGAACGGACCGCCCGCTCGGTGCATCGTCCGCTGGTTTCGGGTGAAGATCGGGAAGCGAAAGTGCGGGAGCTCTACGCCCGGCGCGAAGCGATTTACCGCCGCGCGGGCACGACAATTCTGACTGATCAACGGCCCATTCGCGACATCACCACCCATGTGTTGAGAGTGTTTCAGCGTGAAGCGCAGGATTGGACTGCGAAAAAATCATGAGTGCGACGGCGAGTGGTGTGGGCGTGGCCGGCGAACGTCGGGAGGTGTTGCGTGAGCGATTGCGGTCATTGGGTTTTGATGAGGTGCGGTTTGCAGCCATCGAAGCCGTGAGCGGACAAGGGCTGCGGGAGTGGTTGGACGCGGGAATGAATGCCGAAATGGCGTGGATGAATCGCACGGCAGAAAAACGGATCGATCCTGACTTGGTGCTGACGGGAGCGCGGTCGATTATTCTGCTCGGCGTGAATTATGGGGGGCCGCAGCGGGATTCACAGGGGGCGGAAAATGTGATCGAAGGTATCGCGAGCAAGCTCGCTCCCACAAGTGGCCAGCCTCGTTGGGCGCGTTACGCACTGCATGAGGATTATCATGACACGATGCGGCCCGGACTGGTGGCGGCCGGAAAAGTGTTGGAGGAACTTGGTGGGGTGCAGGAAGCGGATTACCGTTACTACGTGGATACCGGTCCGGTGCTGGAACGTGGTTGGGCGGCACGGGCAGGTCTCGGTTTTTTGGGCAAGAACGGCATGCTGATTTCGCGCCGCTATGGAAACTGGCTGTTTCTTGCCAGCATTCTGACTAGGATGGAAATTGAGCCGGATGCGCCGGTGCGACGAAAGCCTTTGCCACCGAAGGAAGCGGAGCCGGCAGGGTTGTTGTGCGGAAAATGCACGCGATGTAGTGAGGCTTGTCCGACGCAGGCTATTCCCCGACCGGGGGTGGTGGATGCGCGGCGTTGCATTTCCTATCATACGATTGAAAATAAAGGCATTATTCCGCGCGAGCTGCGCGCCGGTATCGGCGACCGGGTCTATGGCTGCGATGTGTGCCTCGAGGTGTGCCCATGGAATCGTTTTGCTCAAGCGGCGCGGAGTGTGTTGCTGGTGGCGAAGGGGTCGATTGCTGAATTGGGACTGCGAGAATTACTCGAGCTAACGCCGGTGCGTTTCGCGGAGCTATTTCGTGGGACGCCGATCAAGCGGGTGAAACTAATCGGATTGTTGCGCAACGCGTGCGTGGTGGCGGGGAATGTGGCGGTGGGCGAGGGCGCGCACTGCGATTATCTGCCGGTGTTGCTGAGATTGGCCGCGCATGAATCGGCCATCGTGCGTGCGCATGCGGTGTGGGCAGTGCGTCGGATTACGGGAGATTGTGCGCTGTTGGCCGTGATTCGTTCTGTCGAATCCGACGCGGCCGTGTTGGCGGAATACACGGGGGAAGTGTAGCGGTGCGGTTTGGCTTTTCAGCGGGTAGGGCGCGACCGCTGGGCTTGCGGTAAGGACATTCGCAGCGGCCCCGCCCTACCAATCGCTACTGCGTTGCCGGAAATATCTCGCGCATTTTTTCCGCGAAAGCCGGTGGCGGACGGACAGGTTCACCGGCTTTATTAATGAAAGTATGCACTGTGAATCCGGTCACGAGCAGCTCTTCGCCCCGGCGTACTTCGTATTCGATCCGGATGCGGAGTACGGGCCGCTCACTGATCCGGCTGATGATCGTGAGAGTGTCGTCGTAGAGGGAGGGGCGCAGGTATTTCACGCCGACTTCAATTACGGGAAGAAAGTATCCTTGCGCTTCCAGCTCGCGGTAGGGCACGCCGCATTCCTTAAGCATCGTGGTGCGGCCGACCTCAAACCACGGAAGGTAATTACCGTGATAGACGATGCCCATCATGTCGGTTTCGGCGTAGCGTACGTTAATCTGGGTGCGGGAAACAAGCATGGCGGAGTTCAGGCTGAGGAGTTGGTGGGCGGAAGTCCAAACAAGGTTATGGCATTGTCGCGCCAAGTGCGGCTGCGGGCGCGGAGGTTGCCGGCCGCACCGAGGCGACGGCGCAAGGCGGGATCGCGGAGGAGTTGGGCAAAGGCGGCGGTGAGTGCGGCGGGATCGTCGGGTGAAACCAAGAGGCCGGTTTCATGGTGGATCACAGCCTCTGGCACGCCACCGATGGCATGGGCCACAACCGGCAGACCGTGCGCGCCAGCCTCAAGATAAACGAGCCCGAAGCCTTCGACACTGAAGCGATGCGGCATGCTGGTCATCGCAAAAATATCGGCCTGCGCATAAATCGCGCTGAGTTGGGCATCGGACACATCCCCGAGGAATTTTACGGAAAAACCGGCGCGAGCTGCGGAGTCGCGCAAGGAAGTTTCATAGCCTTCCTTGGAGTGACCGCCGACCATCCAGTATTCGAGTCGCGACTTCAGTTCGGGGGGCAGCGCTTCCAAGGCTTGGATGACACGCAGCTGCCCTTTGCGGGGATGTAGTCGCGCGACGGTGAGGATGATTGTTTTGCCTTTCGCCGGTTCGATTGTTCGCAGCGTCGCTGCGGCCGGGGAGGAGTGGAAATCCGCGCGGAGGGCGCCGGAAGCGATGACGGTTTTCTTGGTGGTGTTGGGAAAGTAGCGGTTGAGCAACTGCAACGCGTGTTGGCTGACGACGCTGACACAATCGGCGTGGGCCAGTAGCCGGCGGGTGCTCCAACGCATCAAGGGTCGAAACGCCAACTTTAAAATTTCAGAACCGTGGAGGGTAATGACGAGGCGCCCTGGCGGCAGCTTATGGAAAAATTGGAGCAGAAGAATCGAAAGCAGCGGCCCGGGCTCGGGGACGTAGAGAATCGCTTCATGGAGTTGCGCGCGCTGGCGCTGCAGTTCGCGCGCCATCTGCCATTGGTTGCGCAAACTGTGGGAGCTATCGATGGGCAATCGTCGGACAACGAAAGGCCAGAGCGATTCCTGCTGACCGGTGGGCAAGGCCGGGGCCCACACTTCCACGGCGTAGCCGAGTTGGGCCGCCGCCGTAGCCATCTCTGCCGCATAAACCGCGATGCCGCCCCGATGGGGATGAAACTCATGCGTTACCATGACCAAGCGGGAAGTGGGACGAAGGGGCATTCGGTGGGAGCTCGTTTTGGCTCTTTTCTACTCCCTCTGCCAATAGTTATTTCTTCGGAGGCATAGTCAGACGGAACAAACTTGCCGCGGTGCTGTTCGCCTAGCGCTTCTAGGCTCCCAGGAATTTTTGAGTTTACAGCCGAGGGAGCCTTATTTTACGTTACCCAAATGGCACAGTCCGCTAACAATCCTTCAGGTCTCCAACTTAAGCCGTTCACAGCTGAAGATGATGTCAGTCTGCGTGAGGCATTGAAGCGTTGCTCGGCAGCAACTTATGAGGCAGCGGCGCAATTTCGGAAGACCGGTAACGTCGAGCATCTCCCTGCCATTGTGCTTGGTATTATAGAGCGCTACGTCGAACCGGACCTTCGGGCTAAGCTGAAGGATGCCGACGATGATCTGCGTGTTATCGAAGATCTCGGGATCGATTCCCTGACGATGATGGAAATTGTTATCTTGGTTGAAGATGTTCTTCAGATGTCGATTAACAACGATGAGTTGCGCCACCTGCGCACAGTCGGTGATGTGAAGACTTTTATTGGCTGCAAAGTGCGTGGTTTGCCGCTGCCCAAGCCCACGAAGTTTATTCCGATCGAGCAAATCGCTTCGATCATGCCGATCCAGCCACCGTTCCTCTTCTTGAGCGAAGCCTCGATCAATGCGCATGGGGCCAACGCCAAATACCGGATCAGTGGTCAGGAATTTTTTCTACAAGGGCACTTCAAAGATAATCCAGTATTGCCCGCTTCGATCATGCTCGAGGCGTTGGGCCAACTTGGGGTGCTTTTTTTGCTCGAGGGCCAGGTCGGTGAGGCCGGTAAAGTCGTCGATCCCAAGACTATTTTCTTCACCTCGTGCGAAGGCATTCGTTGCCACCGTATTTGCCGCCCCGGCGATGTTTTGAGTCTCTCGATCAAACCGAAACGTTTGAAACTGCCGCTCGCGACCTTCGAAGGGCAGATTCGGGTGGGCCAGGAGAAAGCCGCGATCGCGGAAGAAATCACGCTGACTTATGCTTATGCCGAAGAAGTAGCGAAGCCGCTCCAATCAGTGGAGAGTACTCCGGCCACTGGTATTTCGGCGTCGGTGAGTCCGATGGATAAAGCTGCCAGCGCTTGAGTTGTCTGTCTCATGCAGCTGGGGTGAGGTGGGCAGTTGCGCGGGCACGCAATATATTTTGCTATCCTCCGCAGGCGTGCCAAGTAATGGGCTGACGATCTGTCCCAAGCAACATGCGCAAAGTTTATATCACCGGATTGGGTTTTATTACTAGCATCGGCAACGATGCGGCGGGCGTTTCGGAAAGTCTGCGTGAGTTGCGCCATGGCATGGTGCCATACCCTCCATTCCAGAAACCGGATATTCCGGTTAAGGTCGCGGCGCCGATTCGCGATTTCATCACGGATACGGTGGAGGCGGAGGATTGGATTATTCCGGCGCGCTATTCCATCAAGCGGGATATTTTGCGCGGCATGGCCCCGCATGGAGTTTACGCTTATTGCGCGATGCAGCAGGCGGTCGAAGACGCGAAGTTGACCGAAGCCGATTGGTCAAACCCAGACACCGGCCTTTATGCTGCCTCGGGTGGTTCCCCTTTTTTGCTCGGTTACTATCTTGAGCGCATGCGCAAACATGGGGTGATGCGTTGCCAGCCACTCGGTGTGGTGGCCTGTATTTCTGGCACCGTTAATTTCAACTTGGTTTCGCATTTCAAAATCAAGGGTGCGTCCACCGGTTTTTCCTCCGCGTGTGCTTCGTCGGCTCATGCGCTCGGTTTCGCCTACGATGAGATCGTGCTCGGCCGGCAAAAACGCATGTTCGTGGTCGGCGCGGAAGATGGCAACGTGGAGAGCATTCTGCCTTTCGCCGGCATGCGCGCTCTGTCCGTGCAAACCGATCCTTCCCTTGCCTCCCGACCCTTCGATGCCGCGCGCGATGGGTTTGTGGGCACAGGTGGAGCCACTGTCATCGTGCTGGAAAGCGAAGAGGAAGTGGAGCGGCGCAACGCGAAAGTTTATTGCGAAGTTGCCGGCTGGGGCCAGGCCTCCGATGGCCACAATGTTGCTATCTCGCACCCCGAAGGCACCGGTCTCCGCACAGCGATGGCCCATGCTCTGAAATACACCGAGCTGACCCCTGACGCCATCGACTACGTGAATGCTCATGCCACGTCCACGCCCATTGGGGATCTTTCCGAAATCAAGGCGCTCAAAGCAATTTTTGGTCACGCGCCCACCCGTCCGGCAATCAGCAGTACCAAAGCCCTGACGGGGCACGGTCTTTCGCTCGCTGGCGCGATGGAAACTGGTTTCTGCGCGCTCGCCATCAAGGAAGGATTTATTCCCGGCTCCGCCCATATCACGAATCTCGATCCGGCCTGCGCGGGATTGAACATCATTCGAGCAACTCTGCCGCAACGTCCCAACGTCGTGCTGAGTAACAGCAGCGGCTTTGGCGGCGCGAACGTGTGTCTCGTCTTCAAGAGCACCGATTGATTTCACAGGTTGCGCTGTTATCTCATGAGTGTCACCCCGCTTTCCTCCCGCTACCGCACTGCCTTCGTGACCGGGGCGAGCACCGGGTTGGGGCTGGCGTTTACCGAAATGCTCCTCGTCGAAGGCATCCCGGTGTGGGGCACATCGCGTGATCCCGGTCGGCTACCGGTCCGGGCCGATTTTCATCCCGTCGCCCTCGAGCTCGGCGATGGACCAGCCGCCGAACGCACTTATCTTGAGGCCAGTCGTGCCGCTGGGGGTTTCGATTTGGTGATCAACAATGCGGGCTTCGGTGCCTTCGGGGCTTTTGCCGGCACTGACTTTTCTGTTTGGGAAGAACAATTGCGGATGATGCTCATCAACACCGCTCGTCTGAGTCACGTGGCTCTGCGTGAATTCTTGCCGCGCCGTCGTGGCGCTCTCGTCAATATCTCGTCCATCGCCGGTGAATTTGCACTGCCCTATCAATCGGCCTACAACATGGCCAAGTCCGGACTCTCGGCGCTGAACGAAAGTTTGATGTACGAAGTGCGCGGGACTGGCGTAATCGTGATCGATTTTCGCCCGGGCGATTATCGCACGGATTTTGAGACCTCTGTCCGCCGGCCGGTGCAGGTCGGTACCGTTGCGACCGATCCCTCCAGCATTGCCCGGCAGGCCCGCGCATGGACAGCGTTCGAACGCATGATGCGCGACGGCCCGGCGCCGGCTCATGCGGCACAGACCTTGCGGCGCGCGCTGGAGCGTGGCCGGAGTGATGTCGTGCGCACCGGACGTTTCTTCCAGGCGGTCCTTGCTCCCTTGCTGGCGCGGTTTGGCTCGCTCGCGTTCAAGCGGCGGATTCAGGAAAAATATTTCGGTCTCTGAAAAATGGCTTTTCGATTGTTGTTTATCGCTCCGAGCTTGCTCGACCCTGCCGGGTAATTTTCCGGTTAATTCTGACTCGCCACCTCTGCGGACTCACTGCTCCCTAAGTCAAATATGTCACGCGTACGCATCCTCGTTCTTACCTCCAGCACCGGTGCCGGTCACGACGCCCGTGCCCAGGCCTTTGCCGAGTGGTGTTTCGAACTCTACCGGCATGATGTCGATGTGCGCATCGAGCAGATGCTGGAAAAGTCATCCGGTTTTTTTAAAGCTGGGGTGAATTTATATAACTGGATCCAGAAAAAATCCCCTTGGCTGCACAAGCTCTTCTATCTTTTTGTTGAACTGCTGAGTGTCCTGAATCGCACGAGTGTCTCCTTTGGCCGTGCCTATTATGAACAGGTGTTGCACAGCTACCGTCCCCATTTGATTTTCAGCGTCCATGATTGCCTGAATCGCGGATATTTTCAACTCGCCCGAAAAATCCTGGGCGCGGATCATGTGCGCTGTGCCACGTACTGCGGAGAATTTTCCGGGGGCTTTGGTTACAGTGTCAATTGGGTGGAACCCACGGCTGATCTTTACCTCTCGCGAACGACTACGGCACGAGATTACGCGCTAAAACTCGGGATGCCGCCGGAACGGACGCGGGTACGTGGCTACCTGATGCAACCGCGGGCCTATCTCGAAGTGTTGAATGAACAAACCCGCCGGACTTATCGCGAGCTCCACCTCGAGTTGTATCCCGATCGGTTCACCGTCTTTCTCGCGACCGGGGGCAATGGGGCGAACAATCATCTCGAACTTTTGCCTGTGCTGCTGCCGCATGCGGAAAAACTTCAAGTCATCGTTATTTGCGGACGCAATCGCGAGGCCTTTAACGAAGTCGTGCATTGGCGCGCGGAGCACCCGGAACTGGAATGCTATGTCGATGGATTTTCCGAAGAGGTTCATCTCCTCATGCAAGCCAGTGATGCGATTCTGACCCGCGGTGGCACGACGACGTGCGCCAAGGCGCTGCATTTTCGCTGTCCTATTATTTTTAATGCCCTCGGAGGCATTATGCCGCAGGAAGTACTGACCGTGAAATATTTCAGCCGGGGTTGCGGTGCCCAACAGGTAGCCAACGCACAGGAGTTTGGGGTGCTGATCGACCGCTGGATGAAGACGCCGATAGACTACCAGCAATTCCGTCGGAAGTTTCTCGATCTTCGCTACGAAGAGAATCCAACCGTTCTTATCGAGGAACTGGTCGAGCTCGCCCAGAGTGTGGCCGGCACGACTTTGCATCCCCGCCCATTTCCGCCCAAACCGCGCGGGCATTGAGCTGTGGGAGTGATGAGGGTAGGGGACGCGCCGCTGGGCGCGCCGTGAAAACATTCGCGGACGGCCTAGCGGTCCGTCCCTACCATAGTCCAGAATCGTCGAGTAAATGGTATAATTTCCCGTCGTGTTTATGACTACGTCCCAGTCTTTCAGATGTGCTCAGGGGCGTTTCGGAAATTCTTTCAATCGCCAGTCACGGAGGAGTTGTTTGTTGTAGTTGAGGGAATTCAGAAGTGGTCTGGCTTTG